>JBAQMW010000001.1:0-1858 GCA_049303155.1 Thermodesulfobacteriota bacterium
GAGAAAAAACAGGTAACGCCGGGGGGTTGTCGCGAAACTCTCTATTTGTAGCCCTGTTTAATTCAATTAAAAAAATCCATTACTTTACCTTCTCGCATCGTTTATTTCCTTATCCATCTTTTTCTCGACGGCAATAATCCGTGCCTTTTTCTTTGGAGCCCATCCATGCTTGTGCGGCTTACACAACGCGCAACCCTTTGATTTCTTATCTCTGTAAACCTTTCCCATTCCTCACCTGTATACGCTTCCTCTAAAATCAACTATATCGACAAAGATGGTTCGCGATGCGCTGTCAACCTTTAAAACTATTCTAACATGTCCTTTTCTGATGCGATAATAACCCGCCGCGACCCATCCTTCGGATGGGTTCCCCGCCCTTTAATTTCTTGACGTCTATATTTACGTTTGAACCTGTTATCTTTAAGATAAAGCTGACAATGGAATCCTTGACCTTATCTCTTATTCCGTGCCCTTCAATGAAATCGTTTGCCCTCTTTGAATATTCGATGTTCCATTTCATACATCTATCTTCTCTGTATGCGCCGGTTTCCTTCCGGGCTTTTCATAGCGGCTGACAATATCCTGCATCTCTTTACCGGAGACTTCAGGAAAGAACATAAGGCGCATCTTTATTAACTCCTCTTCCAGCACCTCTTTTACGGACTCTTTGATAATTGTCTTTAGTTTCTCTTGATTTGCAACCTGCATTTTCAACGCCTCCTTTCCCAAAAACCTTTATTTACAAAAACCCATCTTAAAACTCCGTCCTGTTATAAACCATGGCCTCAAGCCTCCTGACCCTCTCCTCTATCGGAGGGTGGGTCGAGAAGAGTTTAAGCAGCGCACCGCCGCTCAAAGGGCTTACTATGAACATGTGGGCGGTTGCTTCGTTCGCGTTCTGCATGGGGATTCTCTTGTTGTAGTAGCCGAGTTTTTTTAACGCCTCGGCGAGGTAAAGTGGATTATCCGATATCTTCGCCCCTCCGGCGTCGGCTCCGTATTCCCTGGAGCGCGATATTGCCATCTGGATAATCATGGCGGCAATGGGCGCCAGTATCATCATGACTATGAGGACAATCGGGTTCCCTCCGCGGTCGTTCCTGTTACCGAGGCCGAACCACAAGGCCATGTGGGAGAGATAGCTTATGGCTCCGGCAATGGTGGCGGCAAGGGTGGCGATGAGGATGTCCCTGTTTTGTATGTGCGCTAATTCGTGCGCCAAAACGCCACGAAGTTCGTTTTTATTAAGAAGGGTTCTTATGCCGGTCGTTACGGCGATTGCGGCATGGGACGGGTTTCTTCCTGTGGCGAAGGCGTTCGGAGTGTCGTTCTCCATTACATAGACCTTTGGCATGGGCATGCCTGTCTTCATGGTAAGGTCTCTCACAATCGAGTAGAGTTCGGGCTCGGTCTTCTCGTCAACCTGTTTAGCCCTATACATGGCAAGCACTATCTTGTCGCTGAACCAGTAAGCGCCGAAGTTCATCACTCCTGCAAACACAAGTCCTATTATCGCGCCCTGCCTGCCTCCGAGGAAGCCTCCCAAAAAGACCAAAAGAGCGGCAAGAGCCGCCAAAAGTATCGCTGTTTTAAGATAATTCATGTTAAATTTATCTCCTTTTTAGAAAATATACTCGCACCGCTTCAGTAAAAAAACCATCGCGTTGCTTTATATAAAAATCAGATTGCTTCGCGGAGCCTGTCCTGAGCGAAGTCGAAGGGCTCGCAATGACACGCACGGGGATTTTTCAGAACCATACGCGCCATGTTGATATGATAGGTAAAACATCCCCCTCTGTCAAGGCCGAGCCTTTTCCACCCCCACCCTACCCTCCCCCATAAAGGGGGAGGGGGAAAA
>JBAQMW010000002.1:0-3802 GCA_049303155.1 Thermodesulfobacteriota bacterium
GGTGAGCATGTCCCTTATTATGTCCTTTGACCTTACTGCCGCATCCTTCATCGTTTCGAGGAGATGGCGGTTCGGATCGTCGGCAGCGGAGCGCTTTATCAGCACCTCGGTTATGGAAAGTATGCCCGCGAGCGGGCTGTTGAGTTCGTGCGCTATGCCGGCGCCCATTTCTCCGAGGGACGCGAGTTTCGCGCTCTCGACGAGAATCTTCTCCGAGTCCTTTAATTTAGCGTAGGCTTTTTCAAGTTCGTTCTTGTATAACTCCAGAGTTTCGAGGGAGCTGTTGAGTTCAGCCGTTCGGGTCCTCACCTTTTTCTCGAGGCCTTCGGCGTAGTCCCTTAGGGCGTTCGCGAAGGTGCGCCGCTCCGAAAGGTCCCTCCATATCTCCTGCACGAATGGTTTTCCGCCAACGTCCATGAGCGCGGCGGATATCTCAATCCATGCGGTTGAGCCGTCTTTTTTCTTTATCGGCGTCTCGAAAAAATACCCTTTTCCGTCCTGTATCCACCTTTCCCTGAATACCGCGTACCTCGCGAGATTGTCCGGAAGATACATGTCGTCGGGGCGCATGGAAAGAAGTTCGCTCCTCGAATATCCCGTAAGGGCTTCGGCCATGAGGTTCACGTCCGATATTTTTTTGGCTCTCGCGTCGTAAAGCACTATGGCGTTAGGCGAATTCTCGATAAGCTTGGAATACTTCTCGTTCAATTCCTTAAGCCCGCTTGTGGTCAGAGAAAGATTTTCCGCCATCCTGTCGAAGGCCGACCCGACGTCTTCGAGTTCGTCCCCGCTCTCGATACGGACGCGGTGGCTTAAATCGCCGGAACTTATGGCGTCAGCCGCCTTTTTGAGCCTTCCGAGGGGAGAGGTGAGCCTTACGCGCAAGATATAGAATATCGCGGAGGCCGTCAGTAAAAGTATAAGCGCGTTCAGGGCGATGAAGTACTTGGTCTTTAAGGCCGCTATCTCCCGGAACCTCTCGGTCGAGAGAGTTACTGCCACCGCCCCTGCCACGTCCCCTTCCTTTGCGACGTGGCATCTCCTACACTCGGCCTTTATGAAAACCGGCATTATGTACCTTATGAACCCGGGCTCCTCCATAGCCACCGCGACGCCGCCTATGGCCTTTCTTTCGTTTTCGTCCGAGGCCGTCTCGTCTTTCTCGGTTCCGAACTGGGCGTCTATGACCAGCCCGTGGATTATCTTTATGTCTTTCACGCTGCTTACTCTCTTGAACCTCTCAATCACGTCCCTGTTGGCTTCCCTTCGCTTTTCCGTTTGCATGGCATGGTAAAGCTCGCCGAAGACGACCTTGCTCAGACGCTCGGCCTCTTTGATTCCGGTTTCCTCCATCACCATCTCGCGGAAGATATAATCGTGAAACGTAAGCACCGCCGCGCCGGCGATGAGAATGCACGCTATATATAGATTTATCCTGTACGAGAGCCTAAGCCTCATCAATCCCCCGCCGCTACGCCTGTTTTACCGATTACAAGGTCTTTGTCTTTTGTAGCTCAGGGCTTTAGCCCTGATTGTAACTCAAGGCTTTAGCCTTGAGACATCAACCCTGAAGTGTTGAGTTACATCAAGACATAAGCCCTAAAGGGCTGAGTTACGCAGGCTCAAGACCCTTTATTTTCAATCTTCAAAAAAACATCTACCACGGCCGGGTCGAACTGAGCGCCGGAACACCTCTTGAGTTCCTCGGTTATGAACATCTCGTCTCTTCCCTTCCTGTAAGGCCTGTCCGCGGCCATGGCGTCCACCGTATCCGCAACCGCCAGTATCCTCGCGAAGAGCGGTATGGCGTCTCCCTTAAGCCCGTCCGGGTAGCCGGTGCCGTCGTAATACTCGTGATGGTGCCTTATGGCGGGCATTATGTCTTTTAACTGCTTTATGTGCTGTAATATGTCCGCCCCTTTTCCGGGATGCTCGCGCATCACGGCCTGCTCTTCCTTGGTAAGTTTTCCCGGCTTGTCGAGTATATACTCGTAGGTGCCTATCTTGCCGAGGTCGTGAAGAAGACCCGCGAGTTCAAGCCTCTTGATTACGGCCTCGTCAAACCCCATTTCTTTTCCCATTGAAACGGCTATCTCGGTTACGCGCTTCGAGTGTCCCGCCGTCCATTTGCTCTTCGCGTCAATTGCCTCGGAAAGGCTCCTTATGGTGCCTATGAAAAGGTCGTCCAGGTCTTTCAGTAGTCTCGCGTTTTCGAGCGCAACTGATATCTGGTTTGCGATGCTCTCCATATTGGAGAGGTCTTTTTGTCCGAAGGCCGCAACGCGCTTGCTTCCGATTGTCAAAACCCCGGTAATGCCGTCCTTCAAAACAAGAGGCATCCTTATCTGAGAGCGGAATCCCTCCTTTACAAGAGAAGCTTCGATTGGCAAGAGGTCTTCGCTGTCCGCAAGATTGGCGGTGTATTGAGGCCTGCCGGTCTTTACGACATCGGTAACGCTCGTGTCCTCAAATCTCACGAACGAGCCTTTCTTGAGAAAAGACACTCCGAAACCCGCCTCGTAAATAAATCCTCCCCGCGTCCTGTCAACGAGCGCGACCGTTACCCTGTCGCACGAGACGAGCCTCGTTATCATGCGCGCCGCCACCTCGACAATCTCATTCGAGTCGAGGGTGGAAAGAAGCGCCCTGTCAATCTCGCGCATCGCGCTTATGGTCTCCACCTTGGCGGAAAGTTCAAGGCTCCGGTCAACGCTCTCCTTATAAAGCCGCGCCTCGTCGAGCGCCGTCGAAACCTCCTGCGAAATTCCTTTCATGAGCGCCGTCTCCCGCTCGGTAAATCCCTGCTTCGCGCAAACGCCTATTATGAGGCCAAGAGGGCCTGACCTGCCGGCAAGAAGCATCACAGCCAACGTCTCGACGTCTTGAAGAAATGGCAAAATCGAGCCATCAATCTTATCGCCCGGCGGCAAATGAAAAACAGTCTCGCCTCTTGCGGCGTCTTCGACAAAGCCGGTCTTGGGCGAAAGAGCCTCGGTCTTGAAAATAGGCACAAACTCGGGCTGAAGCCCCGCGCAATGAGAAGGGCGGTAGATCTTATACTTCCTGTCCCAAAGGTAGGAGAGGCAAATATCGGAACGCATGATGGCGCGGCAACGCTCCGTAACGTCGCGCATCATCTTATCCATGTCCGTCTTGTTGCTTACCGCGTCGGCTATGGAAAGAAGGCCTCCGGTGATTTCAAGCTCGCCTCTTAATTTTCCTTCCGAGGCCTTCACGTCGGAAAAGAGCATGGAATTCATGATATAGACGGCGCACTGATTTGAAAAGGTCTCAAGGTGCATTGCCTCTGCGTCCGTGAACCTCTCCTTATCCGAATAAACGTTAATGACCGCGAGGCATTTGCCATCCTTCATCACGGGGAACGCCGCGCTCGATTTATATCCCCTTTTTACGGCGTTATCCCTCCAAGGAGCGTAACGGGGGTCGTTCAGGATGTGGTTCTGTATCTCCGGCTTTTTATTTTTAACCGCCCTTCCGGTCGGCCCTTTGCCAAGTTCCGAATCGTCGTACTTTATCTTTATTCCGGCTAAATAACCGTCCTCGAAACCGGCATGAGTAAAAGGAATTATGTCTTTCGTGTCTTCTTTAAGCGTTCCGACCCACGCCATCTTATAGCCAATCCTTATCAAGACCTCGCAAATCTTCCTGAGCCTGAAACCGAGGTCCATGTCTGAGGTAACCTCTTTTATGAAATCAAAAAGCGCCTGTTCCGATTGCGCGGCCTTTTTTTCCTCGGTTATGTCCTCCATGACGTGTATGACGCGGTGGTTGCCTGATGAAG
>JBAQMW010000003.1:0-1980 GCA_049303155.1 Thermodesulfobacteriota bacterium
ATATTGAGGGTATTGGGAATAGATCCGGGAACCATAACGACCGGCTGGGGCGTGGTTGAAAAGGGCGCCGGAGGTCGGCTTATATATGTCTCGGACGGGGAGATAAAAACTCCGGAAAGGGTCGGCCTTTCGGAAAAGCTCCTCGCTATTTCCTTGTCCTTGAGGGAAGTTATAAAAAGAACCGGCCCGGACGTATGCGCCGTTGAGTCGGTATTTTTCGCGCGTAACGTCAGGAGCGCGGTTCTCTTGGGGCACGCGAGGGGCGTAGCGTTTTTGAGCGCGGCCGAAGGCGGATTGCCTGTTTACGAATACAGTCCCGCGACGGTTAAGCAGACGGTATCGTCTTACGGAAGGGCCGATAAGGCGCAGGTAGGTAAGATGGTTTCGCTTCTGCTTAAAAAGGACGATTTTACGGGGCCTGACGCAACTGACGCTCTGGCTGTAGCAATATGCCACATACATCACGGCGCAGTCGCAAGGCTTTTGGAGCGGCAGAAGGCCGGTTTATCCGGGTGATGGGGTCATTATGATAGCCCGCATAAGCGGTAAACTCGTGAGCAAGTCGCCCGAATCGGCAGTCATAGACGTCCACGGCGTTGGCTATGAAGTCTTCATACCTCTTTCGACTTACGCGAAGCTTGCGGAGATTAACGCTTCGGTTGAGCTTCTTACCCTTACGTTCGTTAAAGACGATTCGATAAAACTTTACGGGTTTCTGACGCGCGAAGAAAAAGAGATGTTCAACATGCTTCTTTCGGTTTCCGGCGTCGGGCCGAGGCTTGCCCGGAATATCCTTTCAGGCGCGAGCGTTCAAGAGGTGGTATCCGGAATAAGCGCTTCGGACGTTGATTTTCTAAAGAGTCTTCCCGGCGTCGGCAAAAAGACCGCCGAGAGGGTTATAGTGGACTTGAAGGATAAGTTAGGCTCTGTGATTAAACGGGATTCCGACGTTCAGGCAAAGGGAATTTACGAGCCTGTCGTGAATGACGTTCTATCCGCTCTTAAAAACCTGGGCTATAAGCCGAAGGACGCCGAAGAGGCCGCCATAAAAGCAAAAAAAGCCTCTAAAAACGCAGGGTTTGAGGAAATATTTAAGACTTCACTTAAGATACTTTCAATGAAGTGAGCGGTTGCGTGAGGCCTATGGTTACCCCCTTTATTTGACAGGCGGGACGCCTGTCCTACAGGGTGGTAGGGGGATTATGGACGAGGATGTTTTAAAAGACGAGATTGATACCGCGCCCGTAAAACTTAAGGAGGAAGAGGTTTACGAAACCACCTTAAGGCCGAGGCGCATGGCCGAGTATATCGGGCAGGAGAAGGTAAAGGAGAACCTCGGTATTGCCGTGCTTGCGGCAAAGGCGAGGGGCGAGGCCTTGGACCACGTGCTTTTTTACGGCCCTCCCGGCCTCGGCAAGACAACCCTTGCATATATCATGGCAAATGAACTCCATGTAAATATAAAAACAACATCAGGCCCTGTCATAGAAAGGGCAGGCGACCTTGCCGCAATACTTACAAACCTTGAAGAGCATGATGTTTTATTTATTGACGAAATACACAGGATGAGTAGTGTTGTAGAGGAGATACTCTATCCTGCCATGGAAGACTATCACATAGACATAATCATAGGCCAGGGACCCTCTGCCAGAAGCATCAAACTGGATATACCAAAGTTCACACTCATTGGCGCAACAACACGGGCAGGGCTTCTTACATCACCTCTCAGGGACAGATTCGGGATTATCTCAAGGCTGGATTTTTATTCACCGGATGAGCTCAAAACCATTATTAAAAGGTCGGCAGGAATCTTAAATATAGAAGCGGATGCCGGCGGCGCAGAGGAGATTGCCAGACGTTCAAGGGGCACGCCGAGGATTGCCAATAGATTGCTGAAACGGGTCAGGGATTTTGCGCAGATAAAGGCGAACGGCGTAATAAACAGGACAGTGGCTGACGAAGCGCTGAAATGCCTGGAGA
>JBAQMW010000004.1:0-1793 GCA_049303155.1 Thermodesulfobacteriota bacterium
AGGGAGCCCTCGCGGTGTTTGTTGTCTTTTCTCTCCTTGCCTTTTCGCTCGTGCTTTTCCTTAACGCTTTCACCATAGCGCTTTCGTTCGTCGCGATACTGTTGGCGATTATCTATCCATTCGTCAAGAGGGTGAGTTCCTTTCCTCAGGTATTTTTAGGCGCGGCCTTCGGATGGGGCGCCGTAATGGCGTGGTCTGCCGTGCGCGGGGAGATAGGAATTCCGGCGATTTTGATATTTATCGCGAATGTTTTTTGGTCAACTGCCTACGACACAATCTACGCGCTTATGGATATCGAAGACGATTTGAAGGCCGGGGTCAAGTCAACCGCGATATTCTTCAAAAGCCGGGTTTACGAGGCAGTCTGCTTACTTTATGTTGCCACTGCCGCGGCCTTATCCTTGGTAGGCGTTTTCGTTGGGCTCGGGGCGATTTATTACTTTGGCGTGGCTGTTTTCTGTTTATTTTTTATCGCGATGGTTGTAAGATTGAAGAAACGTCCGACTCGTGAAGAGGCTGATAAGGTATTTCGCTCGAATGTGTGGGGCGGGGCATTCATATTCGTTTCGATAGTGATTGACATGAATATCTGAAGGAGCGTTATGGCATTTTACGACTTAAGGGAATTCATAGAAACTCTCAAGCAAAAGGGGCTCTTGAAGGTCATCAGGCCTGAGGTTGACCCGGCGTTGGAGATAAGCGAGATTATAGACAGGCTCGTGAAAAAAGGCGGCCCTGCCGTGATGTTCGAGAAGGTAAAGGGCTATGACATGCCTGTTGTGGCTAATCTTTACGGCACGAGGTATCGGGTTAACCTCGGGCTTGAAACGGACGAGGAAGAATTAAAAAAGGTCGGAGAGTTCATAGCGTTTTTGCAGAGGCCCAAGCCCCCGGAGGGCATTTGGGAGGCTCTTAAAAACATACCGCTCTTTAGTTCTATCTTGACGCTCGGGCCGAAAACCCTTTGGTCGGGCCCGTGTCAAGAGGTGATATTAACCGGAGACGACGCTGACCTCTCTAAGTTTCCGATAATAAAGTGCTGGCCGGGCGATGTTTCGCCTCTCATAACTTGGCCCCTTGTCGTAACTCAAGCCCCTGACGGAGGGCCTTATAACGTCGGGGTTTACAGGATGCAGTATGTTGATAAAAAACGCGCCATAATGAGATGGCTTAAGCAAAGGGGCGGGGCCAAGCACGAGGCAATGTGGCAAAAGACAGGCAAGCCAATGCCCGTCGCAATCGCCATAGGGTGCGAGCCGGCTACTACCATAGCGGCCGTTACGCCTCTGCCCGATGACGTGGGCGAGTATCACTTTGCCGGCGTGTTGAGGAAAAAGGCAATCGAGCTTGTCGAGTGCAAGACCATACCACTTAAAGTTCCCTCGACAGCCGAGATTGTTTTGGAGGGAGAAATACGCCACGGCGACACCCTGCCGGAAGGCCCTTTCGGCGACCATACGGGATATTATAACAGCGTTGAAAAATTTCCGGTATTTCACCTTAAGGCCATAACCCACAGGAAAAACCCGATTTATCTTACTACCATAACAGGCCGTCCTCCGAAGGAGGACGCGGTAATAGGAACCGTTTTGAACACGCTTTTTCTTCCGACCCTTAAACTGTATTTTCCCGAGGTGGTTGATTTTTCTCTTCCGATGGAGGCAGTGTCTTACAGGATTGCGGTTGTTTCGATTAAAAAGGAATACCCCGGGCACGCGAAAAGAATAATGATGGGTTTTTGGGGGATGTTGAAGCAGTTTCTCTTCGTCAAGTACGTGATAGTGGTTGACGAC
>JBAQMW010000005.1:0-4877 GCA_049303155.1 Thermodesulfobacteriota bacterium
CTCACGGCGTTCGCGACATGGGGCTTCTTCAAGCGGCGGTTCACTGCCCTTTTGCTACTTTTGGCGGAAAAGACCTTTATCAGGACGCCTTTCATAAGGCCGCGGCCTTGATGCACTCCATCGTTAAAAATCATCCTTTCATAGACGGCAATAAAAGGACAGCCATAACATCTGCCGTGATATTGCTTCAGTCTAACGGTTATGTTCTTAAAGTCTCCGATAAAGAGATTGAACGTTTTACCTTGCGCGCGGCCGAGGGTAAGGCAAGCGTCGAGAGTATGGCCGCATGGTTCAGAAAAAAAAGCGTCGCCTTAGATTGACGGAGGAAGAAGCATACTGCAAGCAAGAAGCGGTTGTAGTCTTGCAGGGGGCTTTGCTTGCTAAAATATCAACTATTTATTTTTGTAAGCGGCGGGCACAGCCCGCCCTACCCGGCTGTTATCAATGGGCATATCTTGATATCCAGCGGCTATAAAGTCTTGAACTATGCCCGACTGCAAATAATGGCGTTTAATATATTCAGGCAAGCAACAGAAATCTTTTATAATTCCTCGGCAATCTCTAAAGCCGCATTTACACGCCATTGTCCAGCGGTTTTCCATCATCGTGGTGGAATAGTCAAAGCATATTTCATCGGACGGGAAAATATCCTTGATGGCAATTAAAACGCGGTTTTTTACAATGCCCGCGTTAGGGTTGCAAGAATGATTAAGGAACACCGATGGCTCTTTAATATCAACATATAAATCATGGCCGATTTGCAGGGGATTTCCTTCGAATTCGCTTTTTTCGATAGCCTGTCTAAAAGTGATAATTTCTCCATCAAAAAACAGAATATCTTCGCCCGCCCTTATGCGTTCCTTTGCAAAAACTCCTTTGCCGAATCTGCTTTTACCAACGTAGGTTTTTGTATTCATGGCAGTCTTTCTATATGACAGCATCAGGCAAACTTTGTGAGCAAAAGTATGGATACGATCGCAAGCGCTATTCCGGCGAATTCATAATTATTAAGAGCTTCGTTAAAGACAAAGATTCCAAGAAGGGTTAAAAATAATACTGTTGAGACGCTATATACCACGCCGATAGTGGAGAGCTTGAGATACTTAAACAGGTACACCCAGACAAAAGTTGATAGCATGTATATCAAAGCGCCGATATAAAATGCCTTTGTCGCAATAGGTTTGTCGTGGTAGCTTGCTATCTTGATAAAGTAGTCGCCGATTATCAGAAAACCGCCAAGGGCGATTGTCACAAAAACCGCTAATAGTTTGTTATCCATAGCTTTTCACTTGTTTGCTTCCCTTTTCATTGCTTCCGCAATCGCTACGGCTTGTTCTTTAATGTGGACGTCCATTAATTCATATCTCAGACTCCAAAGCGCCCAACCGGCAACAGGCAACCAAATAAAAAGTCCAAGTCCAAACACAAGAAGTAATGGCAATGCGACAATGCAGAGTAATAAGCTGACTATGCCGGCCCCGACCCTTTTTCTTGAGAAGAAATAACCCGGCGGAAAAAATAAAGCCAAAAAGTAAGAACCTATTCCCGGTCTCTTTATAATAGGCGACATATTTCTCTCCTCCTTCGGTGGTTTTTCAAATTTAGGGGTAGCGGCTGGAATTTCAACGGCCGTTTTTCCCGGCGCATTAGCATTTTTTACGCTTCTGAAAAGAAAAGTGTGTCCGCAAGAAAAGCACTTCGTTCTTACGGCGTTAGACGGGATGTTTTCAGGAGATACGTCTTTCGAGGAGCCGCACTGTGGACAGATTATCAACATTTATCTTTCTTTCACCTCAAAAGTCCTTTGATTACTCATTCTTGTAAAAGATAGGCATAGCCCACCCTACGCGACTGATAGGCTGGCTCAATTACTTTTCCCCTTATTTTTTTGGTACCTGTGGTCTATAACAACTCCTTTGCTATTAAATACTACCGCAAGAGTTTGGGTTTCCTGCTCATTTGGCCCTGCCAACATACCTACAATGGGTAAGAATTTAGCGGCCTTTACTTTGGTCTCTACATAAGCATAGGCCCAAGTTTCGTTATTCTTTTCGTCAGCGGTTGTATGTTCCGGTTCGCCAAACATTTCTAAAATTTCTTTTTTGGTTGTTTTTCCATGCACGATCTTCTGAACCAATAAAGTATCTAACTTTTTACCGCCGGTAAAAGCACAACCGGTTACTGCAAACACTGCCGCAATCAAAACAAGAAACACCCCTCGCTTTACCCCTCTAATCATACGGTTTGCCTCCTCATCGGTATTAGTAGAAAGACAATGTCATATATAGACCTAATTTGTCAAGTCATTTTATAGGCGTAATGCCTCCTGTTAGACCAGACGGAATTTGTCTATATTCTGTTTTGTTGTGTCATGCTGAACCATGTGCTGAACTTATTTCAGTATCGTTTCAGCATCTCGTTTTTGGATTAGTTAATGGCGAATACGAGACCCTGAAATAATCCTTCAGCAAGCTCAGGACAGGATTCAGGGTGACAAAGTTGAACAGGGAGGCGATTTACTATGCCGTCGGAGGTTGAAAGGTTTATAGGTAAGCGGATTGTTTCGCTTCGGAAGGAAAGAAATCTTACTCAGGCGCGGCTTGCCGAATCCATAGACGTAACGACGGAGACCGTATCAAGGCTTGAAAGGGGCGTTTCAATGCCGTCGCTTAAGACTCTCGAAAACATAAGCAATGTTCTGGACGTTCCGCTTAAAGACCTCTTTAACTTCAAACACCCCAAAAACATGAAAAAATTCCCCCAAGAAAAAGAACTTTCCAAGATTATCGCTTTTCTCAAATGTAAGAAAGAAGGCGAAATAAAAATGGCTTACGGGATTTTACGAAATGTGTTTGATGCGGTTAAAAGGAAATTTTAAGGGGTAAAAGGGACGGTTCTGTTTTCCGTTGAAACATCCCTGAAAAAGGAAAAATCCGGACATCGATTCCCCCTCACCCCTTCGACAAGCTCAGAGCAGGCTCTACCCTCTCCCCTTGGGGAGAGGAAGTGAAATACCTGCCTAAAACCCTTCGAAATTTTCCTTGAGTCCTTCTGAAATATAGACTCGCGCGTTGGCGTCAATAATGACCGCTTCCACGTCTTCTAATTTTTTAACGAGTTCCATGCCCTTTTCCGGCCCCATGACGAATATTGCCGTCGAAAGGGCGTCGGCGAGAGTCGGGTCTTGGCTTACGATGGTTACGCTTTGGGTTTTATCGGCAGGGAAGCCTGTTTTCGGGTCTATTATATGGTGGTATCTTTTTCCGTCTTTCATGAAAAACCGCTCATAGTCCCCTGACGTGGCAATCGCGCCGTTTCTTATTTTGAGTTTGCCGATGAGCCTCTCTTTTATCCTCGGGTGCTGTATGCCTATGGTAAAAGGTTCATTGGAATTATTTTTATCGTATATCATCATGTCGCCGCCGGCGCGGATTATGGCCCATTCGGGACCGCGGGATTTCAACGCCTCCATTGCCTTTCCGACTATGTAGCCCTTCGCGACTCCGCCCAAATCCAGCCTCATGCCCTTTTTCTTGAGCCCGGCAAGAGATTTTTCCCTGTCCAGAGTTATTGCCTTGTAATCCACTAAAGAGAGTTTTTCTTGGATTTCTTTTTTTGAAGGCACCCTTCCTGATTCTTTTGAAAAATCCCACACCTTAAAAGAGCCGACAGTCGGATCAAAGGCTCCGTTAGAGAGCCTTGCGATTTTTATCGCCGTCTCGACGACGTCTATTACTTCGCTCGATACCTTTACAGGGTTTTTCCCCGCGTTTTGGCTTATCTTGGATACGTCGCTGTCTTCGCGGTAATGGCTCAGGGATTTTTCGAGCCTCTTGATTTCGTTGAACGCCGCATCACTCGCCTCGTGGTTGTCAATCTTCAGGGTTATCTCGACGATTGTGCCCATGAGGACGCGGTCGTAGACAAAGGTAGTTTTATTGTTTTTGACGTAAGGGATAAGTATGAGGAATGCGATTGCGGAGATTACGAACGCGGCAAAGAATATTTTTAAGTGTTTTTTGTTTAGCACAAAATTGTCATGAGGGCCGGCAGGACTGATGTCTGAATAAAAGCAAAATCAAGGATTAAAAATCTTATAAAAAGAACCGGATTCCCGCGTCGCTTTAATATCTGGATTCCCGCTCAAATGACTGCGGGAAACACCGCGGGAATGACAAAATGGGGCAAATTGCTTTTTTTGTCATTCCCGTGAAAACGGGAATCCGGGAAAACACTTTTGATATTCATTCATTTTGCCGTCAATAGGTACGTTGCCGGTTTATCCTTAGTATTCTTCTTCTTCGCCTTCGTTGGATTCGGCTATGGCTATCGCGGCCTCTTCCTCGAACCGGCCCTTGGCGCGGCTTTCTTTTTCGAATTTAGTCTTGCAGTCCACGCAAACCCTCGTGAAGGGAAGCGCCCTCAGGCGTTCTTCGCCTATGGGCTCATTGCATTCTTCGCACTCGCCGTAGTCCTTCTTGTTAAGGCGTTCTATCGCCACGTTGACTTCGTGGAGCTGCTCCCTTTCCCTGTCGCCGAGGGTCAGGATAAGTTCTCTTTCGCGCTCGTTGCTGGCTATGTCGTATATGTCGCCTATCTCGAACTTGCTCGTGTTGCTTTCGGCCTTTACTTTATTCGTGACTTCTTCGAGAAGCCTTCTTTTGGACGCAAGGAGCGTCTTGAGCATTTCTTTTTTAAAGGATTGTCTGCCGCTTCCCGTTGCAATGCCCCTGCTTACTGCCTGTGAGGCCTTGTGAGGGGATTTTTTTATTGTTTTGGTTTTCGGCGCAGCCTTCTTCTTCGCGGCCGGTTTTTTAACGGCAGTTTTTTTCTTGGCAGGAGTTTTCCCTTCGACTTTGCTCAGGACAGGTTTCTTT
>JBAQMW010000006.1:0-6498 GCA_049303155.1 Thermodesulfobacteriota bacterium
TGCGCCATCGTTTGCCGTTGTTTGGCCTAAAATAAAAAAATATATTCTAAATCAAACTGTTGTGGTTCATAACGGAGCTTTCGATTTTAGTTGTCTTTCTCAAACGCTTGACTATTATGGTTTAGCGCAGCCAAAGTACAAGCCGCAATGCACTTACGAGATTTTTGGTAAAAAATTGGATTTGTTATGCAAAAAGCATAAAATACAATTGAACCATCATGATGCCTTAAGCGATGCGATGGCTTGCGCCAGACTTTATCAGTTACATTTAGGCTTAAGATAGTCATTAGGCTGCCGATAAAAAAACCTTTTGCTGGAATGACAAGAGCGACGAGGTTTTTTCTTTTTCATTCCTCTCCCCTTTGGGGAGAGGGTAGGGTGAGGGGGAAGGGTTTGAGATTGCTTCGCTTGCAAAGAATAAGAACCGGATCCCCGCTCAAAAGCTTGTCCCCGCAATTTTAAGCGGGGAACCAGTCCTTTTTATAAATATTTTTTCTGGATTCCCGCGACCCATCCTTCGGATGGGTACCACGACACCGCGGGAATGACAAATATAATCTTAAGGTTCGGAGGAGACTTCTGAAGAGGCTTCTTGCAGGATTATTTCTTATCCCTTTGACGGTTTTCGCAACGCTCTACGCCCCGTTGTTTCTTTTCGCCTCGGCAGTTTCGATAATCGCCGCGCTCTCTATTTTTGAATTCAACAGGATGGTTTTCAAGAAAAGGGAGGCAATCGTTGACGCGGCAGCCATTATCCTTGCAGCTTCAATGCCTTTTCTTTTTTTCTACTCCGGCGGCTTGGCCGTGCCGTGGCTCGTGTTTTCGGTATTTTTCTTTTTCGTCTTGAGGCTCGCCTCCGGGGCAGATGTCTCCGGAACCGTATCATGGGTAGCCATCCGAAGCGTCTCGCTGCTTTATCTCGCCGTGCCGTTTTCGCACATGGTTTTACTTTTGGGTCTTTATAAGGGAAGGTACTGGCTCCTTTTCGCGTTCGCCATAGTCTGGGCAAACGATACCTGCGCGTATTTTACCGGACGCCTCATCGGGCGCCGTCCTCTTTCGCCTGTAATAAGCCCCAAGAAAACCGTCGAGGGCGCCCTCGGCGGGATTATCGGCGGGGTGACGGTTGCGTTTATCCTGAATAAGGTTTTTTCTTTGGGGCTCGGCATAATCGAGGGCGCGGCGCTTTCCGTTATTCTCGGAGCAGTATCCATACTCGGAGACCTTGTCGAATCCATGATTAAAAGGGACGCGGGGGTCAAAGACTCCGGCACGCTCATACCCGGGCACGGCGGAGTTCTCGACAGGCTCGACAGTCTCGTCTTTACCGTGCCGGTTCTTTATTACTATCTTTTATGGCGAGGGGTATTCATCTTTACGTAGCTCAGCCCTTTAGGGCTGATAAATATCAGGGCTAAAGCCCTGAGCTACCACAAAAAGATTATGGCGAGGGGGCATTTTGAGCAGAAGGAAAAAAGGCCTTGCCGTGCTGGGTTCGACCGGCTCCATCGGAAGGAACGCTCTCGACATAGTGCGTTCCAATCCGGACAAGTTCCGCGTCGTATCCCTTGCCGCCGGAAGGAACATTGCTCTTCTTAAAAAGCAGATTGAGGAGTTCAGGCCGGAGTTCGTGTCGGTAGAGGAACGCGATACCGCCTCTTCGATGAAGCGACGCGGCCTTAAGGTCGGCTTCGGCGTTATTGGCGCGTGCGCCGCCGCAACATTCGACGGAGTCGATAAAGTTGTCTCCGCGATAGTCGGGGCGGCCGGGTTTTTGCCGACGTACTCCGCGATAATGGCTGGAAAGGACATCGCCCTTGCCAATAAGGAAACCCTCGTCATAGGCGGGAGCCTTGTCATGAGGGAGGTCAAGAAGAGAGGCACGCGCCTTATCCCCGTCGATAGCGAGCACTCAGCAGTGTTTCAGTCCCTCGAAGGCCATAGGAAAGAGGACGTAAGGAGAATCATACTTACGGCTTCTGGCGGGCCTTTTCTTAAAACCCCTTTAAGCGAGCTTCGGGGCGTAACCACGACTCAGGCCCTTAAGCACCCGACTTGGTCGATGGGCAAGAGGATTACGATAGATTCCGCGACCCTCATGAATAAGGGATTCGAGGTGATAGAGGCGGGGTGGCTGTTCGGTCTTGCGAAGGAAAAGATAAGCGTGGTCATACATCCGCAAAGCGTCGTGCATTCCATGGTCGAGTACATAGACGGGAGCATAATCTCCCAGATGGGTTCTCCGGACATGAAAATCCCGATATCCTACGCCCTCGGGTTTCCGGAGAGGATTCCTTCCGGGGCCAAGGAGTTTCGATTCGACGGTAAAAGGCTCGAGTTTTTCGAGCCGGATGTGAAAAGATTTCCGTGCCTCGCTTTAGCCTACAGGGCCATGACCGAGGGCGAGAGTTTTCCGTGCGCGCTGAACGCGGCGGACGAGGTTTGTGTGGAAAAGTTCATCCAAGGCGTGATAAAATTTACTGATATACCTCGTGTCATAGGCAAGGTTTTGGACATGCACTCGCCTCATTGCCTTAAGTCGGTTGAGGACGTCATGGAGACCGACAGGTGGGCGAGGGAGACGGCATACGGAGTGATTAAAAAAAGGGAGAAGGGCGCGTAGATGGAATTCCTCGTAAAGATTATTTCTTTTCTTGTAGTCATAGGGGTGATTATCTTCATTCACGAACTCGGGCATTTTCTCGTGGCGAAGTACTGCGGGGTCGGGGTTGAAAAATTCTCTCTCGGGTTCGGGCCTAAGATTCTTGGCTTCAGGAGGGGTGAGACCGAGTATTGCATCTCGGCCGTGCCGTTCGGCGGCTACGTCAAGATGGTCGGCGAGGCGGGCAACGTGGAAGACGAAGAGGATAAAGATCCGATGCCCCCGGGAAAATCTTTTACCAATAAATCGTATTGGCAAAAGGCCGCTATAATCTGCGCCGGTTCTTTCATGAACATAATGTTAGCCGTGGTGGCGCTGCCGGTTATCTTTATGATTGGCATTTCCGTGCCGTCGTTCATTGAGCAATCTCCCGTGATAGGGTATGTCTCGAAGGACGGAATGGCTTCGATAAAGGGCGTAAAAAAGGGAGACGTCATAGTCGAGGTAAACGGCGCGTTCGTTGAAAGATGGGAGGGCGTTGATAAGGCCATAGCCCTTAGCGGAGAGAATCCGGTTGATTTTAAGTTTAAAAGAAATTCCGAAGAGTTTAGCGTAACGTTCGTTCAGGAAAAAGACAAGGAATTAGGCTTCTATCCCATTATGCCGGCGAAGGTCGGGGACGTTATGAAGGGGTCTTCGGCAGAGAAGGCGGGCCTTTTATCGGGAGACGTCATAAAGGCGATAAACGGAAACGCCGTTACGCATTGGCTCGAGCTTCAGGAGTATGTGCAGGCCGGAGCAACGGAAAAAAATATAATTATCGAAAGAAACGGGGCCGAGGTTGCGGTAAAACTCACGCCTGTTTTCAATAAAGACGCCAACCGCTATTTGATGGGCGTTACGCAGGGAAGCGACACGATAAAAAAGCGTTACGGGTTTTTCGAGGCGATAGAGCGGGGGCTTAAAAAGAGCGTTGAACTTGTTGTTCTTTTCTTTATCGTCATAAAAGGCCTCATAGCCGGTGTGTTTTCCATAAAGATGCTCGGCGGCCCGATAATGATAGCGCAGGTCGCGGGCACGGCGGCCGCTACCGGATTGACGGAACTCGCGCTTCTGGTCGCGGCATTGAGTCTTCACATAGGGATACTTAACCTTTTGCCTCTGCCGATTCTGGACGGCGGGCTTATATTTTTCTTGACCATTGAGAAGTTTCGGGGCAAGCCGTTCAGTGAAAAATTTATGAACGGCGTGCAGCAAGTCGGCTTCGCGCTTTTGATAACCCTTATGGTCGTCGTCACGTGGAACGACATAACGAGGCTTCTCGGCTGGGGATAGATGAAGATACTGGGGTTCGATACATCCGGCGCTTCGGGCAGCATCGCGCTTTCCGAGGACGGACGTTTGATTGCCGAGATAGAGACATGGGACGTCGGCGCTCACTCCGAGTGGTTTCTTCCCGCCGTTGATTCCCTTCTTAAGGAAAATTCGGTTGCCATGGAGGATATTGACCTTTTTGCCGTCGGCATAGGGCCGGGTTCTTTTACGGGCTTACGCATAGGTGTGAGCGGCGTTAAGGGATTTGCGTGGGCGCTTGGCAAGAAATGCGTCGCGGTCTCCACTCTGGAGGCAATGGCGATGAACGAAAGGGGGGAAGGGCAAATGATATGCCCTGTGTTGGACGCGAGGAAAAAAGAGGTTTATGCGGCGCTTTTCTCCTGCGAGGAGGGACGCCTTAAGAGGCTTGCGCCCGATAGCGTGATGTCGCCTCATGAAGTGGCGGACATGATAGAGCGCAGCGGTGACGGCCCCGTGGTTTTTTTGGGGGGCGGCATGGAGATTTACGGCGAAGCCATACTCAATGCGGTTAAAGACGCCTCAATCGGGCCTAAGGAATCATGGCGGCCGAGGGGGCGAACCATATGCTCGCTCGGCTTTGAGGCGAGGAACGAGGCACGCGACCCGAAGGAGATAAGTCCGGTCTATCTAAGAAAGTCCGAGGCGGAAATCAAGGCAAGCAGGCAAAGACCGTGATGCGTGTGCATGATGCGTTATACGTAAAGGAATGTCATTGCGAGCGGAGCGAAGCAATCTCGTCTTTTACGCATCACGTTTTTTTCGGTTTCCCGTTATTGACAACCGGCAAGGCATTAGGTTACTATTTGATTTTAAAAGGAAAAGGGCAAAATTCCGCTAATTAACCAAAGGAGGTCTTCTATGGATTTAACCGAAGCTATGGAAAGATTTCTTAAAGAGAGCGAGGAGTTCAGGAACGCTTTCGGCGAGCACAAGGAGTGCGGCAAGAGGATTGACAAACTTAACAAAAAAAAGGTCATGACAGTTGAAGAAGCAAACGAAGAAAAGACGCTCAAAATAAAGAAACTCGTATTAAAAGACAAGCTGGAAAAGATGTTGGTCGAGGCCGGGGTTAATTAAACGAAGGTTACCTCCTTTATTTGACAGGCGGGGTACCCACCCGAAGGGAAGGGTCACCTGTCCTACAGAGGGGTGGGGGATTAAATGAGAAGCGACAGGATAAAAAAAGGTTTGGAGAGAGTTCCGAACCGCGCCCTGCTTTACGCGACCGGGATGCCGAAAAGCGCCATGGCTAAGCCTTTTATCGGCATAGCGACGAGCTTCACCGACTTGATACCCGGACACATAGGCATGAGGGATTTGGAGAGGTTCATCGAGAAGGGGGTTCACTCCGGCGGCGGCTATCCTCTCATATTCGGGCTTCCCGGCATATGCGACGGCATAGCCATGGGGCACAAGGGAATGCATTACTCGCTTCCTTCGAGGGAACTCATAGCCGACATGGTCGAAAGCGTAAGCGAGGCTCACGCCCTGGACGGGCTCGTGCTTCTTACCAATTGCGACAAGATTACCCCCGGCATGCTCATGGCCGCGGCGCGGCTCGACATCCCCTCGATTATCGTTACCGCAGGGCCGATGATGACCGGACGCTACAAGGGGCAGAGGTTGTCTTTCATAAGAAATACCTTCGAGGCCATGGGCAGGTTTAAAAAAGGGGAGATAACCAAAAAGGATTTGATGGAGTGCGAAATCGGCGCGTGCCCGGGCGCGGGAAGCTGTCAGGGGCTTTACACGGCAAACACCATGAATTGCCTTACCGAGGTCATGGGCATGAGTCTTCCGTATTGCGGCACGGCGCCGGCCGTTGCGAGCGAGAAACGGCGCATCGCCTTCGATAGCGGCGAAAGGATAGTGGAACTCATAAAAAAGAATATTACCCCGCGGAAGATTCTTACAAGGGCGGCGTTCGAGAACGCGATAACGGTTGACTTGGCGCTCGGAGGGTCTTCTAATACCGTATTGCACGTGCTGGCCGTTGCGCATGAGGCAGGGGTGAAACTTTCTCTGGAGACGTTCGACAAACTTTCGAGGACTACCCCGCACATATCGTCTCTTGAGCCTGTCGGGAATTTTTACATGGAGGATTTGCATTGGGCGGGCGGCATTCCGGCGGTGATGGCGAGGCTTAAAGATAAGATAAAAGACAATCCGACTGTCTCCGGCATGAGGGTCAAGGAGATTATATCTTCGGTCAAGTATATTGACGACGAGGTTATAAGGCCTCTCGAGAAGGCGCATCATAAAGAGGGCGGCATAGCGGTTCTTAAGGGCAACCTCGCGCCTCTCGGAGCGGTCGTTAAGCAGTCAGGCGTAAGCGAGAAGATGATGCGTTTTACGGGACGGGCGCGGGTTTTTGATTCTGAAGAAAGTTGCATGAAGGCCATAACAGGCAATAAGATTAAAAAAGGCGACGTAGTTGTTGTGCGCTACGAAGGGCCGAAGGGCGGCCCGGGCATGAGAGAGATGTTAGCGCCGACGGCCATGATTGTCGGCATGGGGCTTGGCGAGTCCGTGGCCCTCAT
>JBAQMW010000007.1:0-1970 GCA_049303155.1 Thermodesulfobacteriota bacterium
CCTTGGTGGGCGCAAGCCTGCCCACGGTGCCGAAGACTATCGTCTTTTTCAAGGCCGAGCCTTGCCCTCGCCTCATCCCTGCCGGGCCGCACCGCGTCAACCCTGCCAACGTCTATGCCGTTATGCACGGTAACCACTTTTTCCGGAGGGATAGCCGCATTTGTCCGCAAGACGTCTTTATTAACCCCATCGGAAACCGTTATAATCCTATCAACCGCTGTGAATACGAATCTGTTTATAATCTTTCTTCCGAGCGTCCGCGTCCGGTTCAATCCGTGCACGTGGGATACCACATGCGGCACGCCCGTCAGTCTTGCCGCAACCGCTCCGTAAACCGTGGGCTTATGCCTGTGGCAGTGAAGAATTTCAGGTCTTTCTTTTTTTAATAACCTAACGAGGGCAAAAAGGGTTTTTATCCTCGATCCGCCGAGATCCCCGTCGCAATCGAGATATATCGCTCTTCCGTAGCCGTCGAGGGTGTTCTTCCCGTCGGGCCTGCCGCTCAAATAACATACCTTCGCGTCGAATAAAACAGGGTCAAGCCCCAAGACCATGGCGTTCAGCAATCCCGAATCCCCGGCATACTTGCTCATCAAAACAAGCGCCCTCGCCGCCCGCTTAACGCCCGCGGGGGCAGGCTCCACCCTAATCGCTCTTTTTCCTGACAAGTTCTCTCCCCTTTTTCCGCAGCCTTCTTTCTGTTATAAGACTCACCTCTTTCGCAAGCGCTTTTTTATTCGCATACATCAGAGGGAACTCCCTAATGTATGCGCGGAAAAACCGCATCCTAACGGCGGGGCCGACGCACGGCGCGAGCACCATGTTGACCTGCACGAGGTTTTTTACTATGAGATTCATGGGAATTTTTTTGAAACACGCGTTCCTCTCGTTATCTATGAGATAAAACGCCGGCGCATCCCCGCCCCACCCTTTGATCAGGATATTCCCCAATCTCAAATCGCCGTGAACTATGCCTTGGCTGTGGAGTCTTCCGACAAGACATCCGAGCATGGAAGACACGCGAGTTCTCATATTCAGGGTTTCGCTCGAAGAAAGCGCGCCGCCGCGTTCTTTCAAGAGACTTGCAAGCCCGCATGCGTCGCGGATAAAGACGGTAACAAGGAAGCTTTTGCCGGGCATGCCCTTATGCTTTCTCACACCCCACGCAACCATGGGCGGCGTAAGAAAACCCTTTTCAACGAGCAGAGTCCCGCCCCTCCATGCCCTCTCGGCCCTGACGCCCGTTATGAGGGCCTTCAGCGGCTCTAACGCGCCTCTTTCGAGATATTCCTTGAAAACATAGTCAGCGCCCATGAAGGAGAACCTGAAAACCCTGCTCGATATTGCGGACGGAATCTCTATCCAATCAGAGGGCACGCCTTCAAGGAGCGTCTCCTCTATCTTTTCCAAAAGCCCGGGCAGACACTCCTTTTCTTTGAACGTAACCCTCCAGCCGCGCTTAAGCCGAACCACCCTTGCCGCGTTTCCGCCGGTAACGCTATCTCGTGGCGCAATCCGCATTCATCCGCCGCAGGGCAAGAGAAACGCATCTCTCAACCCTTCTCCTCCCTGCGAATATCGGCCTCCACCATGAGCCTTGCCAGTTCCTCGAACTTTATCTTCGGAATCCAGCCAAGATTTTTTTTAGCCTTTTCCGGATTTCCGAGGAGAAATTCCACCTCCGACGGCCTGTAAAACTCCTTGGATACGTCTATGACGGTCTTGCCCGTCTTTTTATCTATCCCCTTGGTATGAACGCCTTCACCTTCCCACGAAAGCGAAATCCCCGCGGCCTTAAACGCGGCCTCGGCGAATTCCCTTATGGTATGGGTCTCTCCGGTTGCGATGACGTAATCGTCGGGCTTGGCCTGTTGGAGCATGAGCCACATGGCCTCCACGTATTCTTTGGCAAAACCCCAATCGCGCTTGCTGTCGAGATTGCCGAGGGTGATTTTGTCCTGCTTTCCGTG
>JBAQMW010000008.1:0-1519 GCA_049303155.1 Thermodesulfobacteriota bacterium
TAATGTCGTCTATGCCGTGCTTTAGCATCGCGACCCTTTCAATGCCAAGCCCGAATGCAAAACCGCTAACCTCTTCCGGATCATACTTGACAGAGCGGAAGACGTTGGGGTGTATCATGCCGCATCCCAGTATCTCAAGCCAGCCGCTCCCCTTGCAAACCCGGCAACCCTTGCCGGCGCAGATTACGCACCTTATGTCAACCTCGGCGCTCGGCTCGGTAAAGGGGAAAAAGCTCGGACGAAACCTCACGCCTGTCTTTTCTCCGAACACGGCGAGAAGAAACTGCGTGAGCACGCCCTTCAAGTCGGCGAACGTTACGCCCGTATCAACCATGAACCCTTCCACCTGATGAAACATGGGCGTATGGGTTATGTCGGAATCCCTTCTGTAAACCGCGCCCGGCGCTATCACGCGAAGAGGCGGCTTACGGGTTTCCATGACCCTTATCTGAACCGGAGACGTGTGCGTCCTCAAGAGAAGCCCGCCTTCGAGATAGAACGTATCCTGCATGTCTCGCGCGGGATGGTCTTTGGGGATGTTAAGGGCCTCGAAGTTATAATAATCGGTCTCGACCTCCGGGCCTTCGGCTATATCGAAACCCATGGAAGAGAATATCGCTTCTACCTCCTCCATGACGGCCGTTACCGGATGGAAGGTTCCCTTGAGACGAACGCGTCCCGGCAACGTCACGTCGAGGCGTTCTTTTTCGAGACGTCTCAATTTTTCAGTATCGCGGTATTGGGTTTCGAGGCCGCGGAGGGTTTCTTCTATTCTCGTCTTTACCGCGTTTATCTCTGCGCCGGCTTTGGCGCGGTCTTCAAGAGGAAGGGTGTTTAAATCCTTTATGACTGAAGAAAGAGGCCCTTTCCTGCCGAGGTAAATCTTCCCTGCTTCGATAAGAGCCTCAAGGCTTTTGGTTTCCCTGAGACTCTTTATGGCCTCTTCTTCAAGGGTCTTAAGTTTCCCTATCATGCGGCAAGGGCGCTCTTCGCTACCGAGGTAACCTTCGTGAACGCGGCCGGGTCGACTACCGCCATCTCGGCGAGCGTTTTCCTGTCGAGCGCCACCTTCGCTTTTTCAAGCCCTGAGATAAGGCGGCTGTAAGTAAGTCCGTTAAGCCTCGCCGCGGCGTTTATCCTCGCTATCCAAAGAGCCCTCGCTACCCTCTTCTTGCTCCTTCTGTGGGCGTAGGCGTAACGAAGCCCTCTTTCGACGGCCTCGGTCGCTACCTTATAGAGGGAGCCTCTACCGGCCCTATAACCCTTGGAGGCCTTTAAGACTTTCCTTCTTTTTTTCTTTGCGTGTACTCCTCTTTTAACTCTCGGCATTGTCCTTTACTCCTTTCGCTACTTTACAGAGCGTCATAACTTCGCGCGACCTGACCCACCCTTCGGGTGGGTACCCCTTGCGCGGGTACCCAGGCTTTGTTCTGACGCTCTGTGCGTATGCGCCATTTTTTTTATCATAACACTATTAATAAATCCGGCCGAATCGCACGGCGTTTATCAGGAATACGGC
>JBAQMW010000009.1:0-1504 GCA_049303155.1 Thermodesulfobacteriota bacterium
CCTGTGGCGGGCGAGACCTCGCCTGTAGGCGGGCGGGGACAGGCTCTGCACCCACAATGCTTTAACTTGCGTCGGGGTATGCGCACCGTATAGGTTTGTTAATTCATTTAGCCGTCCGCAAGGACAAGGACATTTTCATGCGCGAAGCGAGACTCTGGAAAAAAGGCGCGGACGGCAAAGTGGATTGCTATCTCTGTAATTTCCACTGCCTTATCGCGGACGGGAAACGCGGCGTTTGCGGGGTAAGGGAAAATAGAGGCGGCGTCCTCTTTAGCCTGAATTACGGAAAGCTCGCGGCCCGTAACGTCGACCCTGTCGAAAAAAAGCCTCTTTTTCATTTCTATCCCGGCTCGTCTTCCTATTCCATAGCGACCGTCGGGTGCAACTTCCGATGCCTTCACTGCCAGAACTACGAAATCTCCCAGATGCCGAAGCACGGGAATGCCGTTGTGGGAACGGACGCTACGGCCGTTGATATTGTCAGAGACGCCTTGAACTCGGGATGCGAAAGCATCTCCTACACATATACCGAGCCGACGATATTTTTCGAATTCGCCTCGGACTGCGGAGTTTTGGCGAGGGAAAAGGGGCTTAAAAACATCTTCGTCTCGAACGGCTACATGACCAAGGAATGCATAGACGAAGCAACGAATTTTCTCGACGCCGTGAACGTGGACGTCAAGGCCTTTAGCGAGGGATTTTATAAAAAGATCTGCGGCGCGAGGCTCGCGCCGGTTTTGGAGAGCATAGAGTATTTGAGGGAAAAAGGAATCTGGGTCGAGATAACGACCCTCGTCATACCGACCTTAAACGATACCGAAGACGAACTCCGCTCTATCGCGAAGTGGATTTACAAGACAGACAAAAGCATGCCGTGGCACATAAGCGCCTTTTATCCAACCTATAAACTAACGGAATTTCCGAGGACGCCGCGCTCCATACTCGACAGGGGAAGAGAACTCGGCCTTGAGGAAGGACTGAGGTACGTTTACACGGGAAACGTGCCGGGCGACGATGGCGAGTCCACTTATTGTTATAACTGCAAAAAAATTCTTATAAAGAGGTTCGGCTTTTCCGTCAGGGAGAACGCGGTAAAGGACTCGAAGTGCCCTTACTGCTTCGCCGGTATTGACGGGGTGGGGCTTTAGGCGCGAGGCGAGGCGTCGGCGCAGAGATTTTCCTATTTTGTTGTTTATGTTAACCCGTCATTCTCGCTTCGCATCAAGGCTAAAGCCTTGAGTTATCGAAGGCCAAAAGGAGGATTTTCAAACCATGATTTTTAAGGTGAGTCTTTTTCTGCACGTTCTGGCGGCGATATTCTGGATAGGGGGCATGCTTTTTCTCTCTTTAGTGGTGGCGCCGTTTTTGAAGTCGCTTAACGACCCGGTGAAAAAGAGCGAGATTTACCAGTTCGTCGGCAAGAGGTATCGGTTCTTTGGATGGGTGGCCATAGTGATACTGCTCGTTACGGGGCCGGTGAATTTTTATTATATCGGGGTTACGC
>JBAQMW010000010.1:0-1892 GCA_049303155.1 Thermodesulfobacteriota bacterium
CGATAAGGCTTTGAAATACTATCAGGAGGCGCTTTCCGTAGCCCGGGGCATAGGCAATAAAAACACCATAAGCAACGCCCTGAGCGGCATTGGTTCTGTATACTATAGAAAAGGCGAACATAAGGAGGCCATAAAAAACTTTGAAGAGGCTTTGAAGATAAAAAAACAAAGCGGATATGCCCTATCTTACGCCGTAAATTTATATAACCTCGGCAGTGTTTATTATGACATGAAAGACTACGCCGTTGCCGCGAGTTTATTTCTCGAAGCGGTAACGGTTACGGAAAAACTCCGTTCATCGGTTGTGGGCGATGCGCGCCTCGACTTCATGGCAAAGCAGATAGACATCTATCAGTTTCTGACGTCCGCCTATATCCGCGCTGGTGATAATTCGTCGGCCTTCCGCGCTATGGAGACCGGAAGGGCCAGATACCTCTCGGAACAGATAGCCGCGGCAACCGGCGCGGAACGGAACGCCCCATCCCTCGATGATGTTCAAAAATCGCTTTCCCCTGATACGGCGGTCATTGTTTATTCGAATATAAACAGGCCGGATAAGATCGCGATGCTCATAACAAAAACAGGCGACTATGTGCTTCAAATCAACAGCGACGGCAGACTCCGCCATTACTCTCATTGGGAAGAAAAGATAAAGAATCTCTCGGTGGAACTCGCATCAACGAGGGGCATGGAGATAGTCGAAAGGGACAAGACGCTTCGCACTGCGGCAGGAATCAAGCAAACCTGCAGTTGCGACGCCATAGTAAACTACTATAGATTACTGCTTATAGCTTCAGGGGAAGAAACGCGCGGTATGGATGTGCGGAAAAGAGAAGAGACAAGGAAAAAAGACGAAGAAATAAGGGAACTCGCGAAGACGCTCTACAAGATATTTTTCGGGTCATTCGAGAATAATCTCAAGAGGATTAAAAAAATCGTCTTCGTTACGGACGGCGCGCTCGGTTTTCTGCCTTTTGACACGTTGATAGACGATAGCGGCAGATACCTCGTGGAAAGGTTCGACATCAGTTACATCCAGTCCATGGGCGTCATGGATTTGCTTAAAAAGCGCGGATACGATAAGGGGCGAAGGCCGGTTGTCGCCTTCGGCGGCGCGATCTACGATATGCCCATCAAGCAATATACGGCCAAAATCTCGGAGCAAATATCTATCCCGGACTCGGATGTCAGAGGGGCGTACCAAAGCCTCGGCATGGGCAGTTGGGGAAAACTGCCCTATACCTTTGAGGAGGTAAAGGGCATTTCAAACGCCGTTCAGGGCGCAACCGTCTATGCCGGGGAGAACGCCTCGGAGGGCGTGATAAAAGGCCTTTCCGCAAGCGGAGAGCTTTCGCGCTATAAGGTGCTTCACTTCGCGACGCACGCGATGGTTGTGCCGGCGGTTCCGGAACTCTCCTCCATCGTGTTGTCGCAATTCGAAGAGAAAAAAGACGGCGAAGACGGCTATCTGAAGCTGGGAGAAATACTCGGATTGAAACTAAACGCTGATTTGGTGAATCTGTCGGCATGCGACACGGCCATAGGAAAAGTCTACGAAGGGGAAGGGGTCGTCGGGCTTACGCAGGCGTTCCTTATGGCCGGGGCGAACGGGGTTTCGGTAACGTTATGGCAGGTCGCGGACGAATCTACCGCGCGCTTCATGGTCGGCATGTATGAACTCGTAAACAAAGACGGGTTGAGTTATCCCTCAGCGATAACCGAGATGAAAAGAAGATTCGCAAGCGGAAAATTCGGAGAGGCGTATAAAAAGCCGTACTATTGGGCGCCGTTCGTATACTATGGCAAGAGATAATCAGAAAATGCGTTACCTGATGCTCATATTGATATTATTGCCGGTCTTTTCCGAAGAGGCCTTTGCAAAGGCCTCCAAC
>JBAQMW010000011.1:0-7083 GCA_049303155.1 Thermodesulfobacteriota bacterium
GGGCGGCGCCCTTCCGTATGCTAAGCCCAAGCATATAAAAGAGGTAACGAATTATTTTGCCGCGCTCAAGTTCATTTCTGAGCACAGAAATAAAAAAAGAATTTCAACGGAAGACGTTTTTAAAATACACTCTATTATAGGCAAAGAGGTTTTGGATAGAGGCCCTCTTGGCGCATATAGGGATTATCAGGTATACGTGGGGCGCCATGTCCCTCCGAAGGCAAAAGACGTGGGGCGTCTTATGGACGACCTTCTCGAATGGTTGAACAAAAGGGGGCAGGCGTTACCAGCGGTCTTTTCCTCGGCCATTCTTCATTACCAGTTCGAATACATCCATCTTTTCGGTGACGGCAACGGCAGGACAGGCAGGCTTCTGGCCATGTGGGAGCTTTATAGAAGGAAGTTCGACTCGTACCACATCTTTTCAATTGACGAGGTATTCCTTGAAAACAGGCAAAGATACTATGCCGCGCTCGATCTTGTGAGAAAAGAGAACGAAGACCTTACAAGTTGGCTTGAATTCTCGGCCGAGGCAGTAGAGCTTACCCTTGAGCGTGTTTTGTCGAGGATAGAGGCTATAAAGGTTTCTGAAAAAACGGCTATAATTTTATCGCCAAAGCAGGAGCGGCTTTTAAATCTCCTTCAGGCCGGGCCGCTCGGTATCAGAGAGATACAGGAACAATTGGATGTAACGAAGCAAGGGGCGCACTTCCTTCTTAAGCCACTCATGGCGAACGGCCTGATAAAAAGGGTAGGCGGTCATAAGACAGGAAAATATACGCTGGTTTAAAAAAGAGTTTCGTTCATGTGAAGGCTATAATAACCCCTCACTTCTTCAATAACCCCTCCACGAGCCTTATCTTGTCTTCGCTCGTCCAGCCGGTTTTCCCGTCCACAATGGCCGCTATCTTGCCGTTTTTGTCGACTATAAAGGCCCTCGGAGCGTAGATGACCTTGTATGCCCCGGCAACGTCTCCGTCCTCGTCTCTCAAAACCCTGAAGGTGTAATTATTTTCTTTCAGGAAATCCGCTATCTTATAGATGGACGCGCTGTGCACGGAATCCTCGTCAATTGTAACGACATTCAGCCCTTTATCTTTGTAGAGTAGATGGAGAGAGTTAAGAGAGGCCATACTGTCCGTGCATTCCTTGCACTTAAGCCGCCAGAAAAAAAGCACCGTAACCTTGCCTTTTTCTTCAGACATGCGAAACGGCGCTCCGTCCATGTCCGAAAAGAGAAAATCCGTAGCGTCCTTTCCGATAGCGGGCGCGTTATCATGGCGGACGGCGTTGGTTTCTTCTTTCCCCTTGCAAGAGGAAAGCAAAAGCGCCGGCAATAAAAAGATAAGAAGCGATTTTCTCATGGCGATAATGATACCAGAAAGGCGCTCGTTATGGAACGGGGAATCTGCGATACGGGATTGCATTGCGAAAATCACGCGATTGCCGATTTTTCACGGCAATAACGGCCGCACTCATGAAAACCGCCTTAGGCGGAATTCTTATTGTTTGAAAAACCTCCGCTTATGTGCTAAAAAATTAAGATTATCATGGCGCGATAAGGATAAAATGATGGAACGGTACGAACCCGGCAAGATCGAAGAAAAATGGCAGTCAATCTGGGAAAAGGCCAAGGCCTTTTCCATGGACGAGTCAGTCGGCAAGGAAAAGCGCTACGTCCTCGAGATGTTCCCTTATCCGTCCGGCAATATCCACATGGGACACGTCCGCAATTATTCCATCGGGGACGTAGTTGCACGTTTTTTGAAGATGAGGGGAAAGAGCGTGCTTCATCCGATGGGCTGGGACGCCTTCGGCCTTCCGGCGGAGAACGCCGCCATACAGCGCGGCATACACCCCGCCGAGTGGACGCGGAAGAACATCTCCAACATGAGATCACAACTCAAGAGGCTCGGACTAAGTTACGACTGGACGAGGGAGGTCGCGACCTGCTCTCCTGATTATTACCGCTGGAATCAGTGGATATTTCTGAAGTTTTTCGAGAAGGGTCTCGCATACAGGAAACTCTCGAACGTCAACTGGTGCCCGGAGTGCGCCACGGTATTGGCGAACGAACAGGTGGAGAACGGAGTTTGTTGGAGGTGCGATTCAATCGTCGAAAGTAAGGAATTAGAGCAGTGGTTTTTAAGGATTACCGATTATGCCGAGGAACTCCTCGAATATACGCATAAGCTTCCGGGCTGGCCCGAAAAAGTTCTCATCATGCAGAGGAACTGGCTGGGGAAAAGCATCGGAGCAGAGGTTGTCTTTAACGTCGTTGATTCAAGCGAAACGATTAAAATATTCACTACCCGTCCCGATACCCTCTACGGCGTAACTTTTATGAGCCTTGCCCCGGAGCACCCGCTCGTCGAAAAGATAACCGCTCTCGAGAGGCTTAAAGAGGTGCGGGAGTTCGTGCTGCGGATAAAGGCGATTGACAAGAGAAAGAGGGAAGAGGCCGAAAAGGAAGGGGTCTTTACCGGCGCATTTTGCGTAAATCCCCTTACAGGCGAAAAGATTCCGGTCTATGTCGCGAACTTCGTCTTGATGGAGTATGGCACGGGCGCGGTGATGGCGGTTCCGGCGCACGATAAGCGCGACTTCGAGTTCGCGAAAAAATATTCCATACCAATAAAGGCAGTCATAAATCCGGTTGATAAGCCGTTGAATCCGGTTGATATGAAAGAGGCCTATGTTGAAGACGGCGTAATGGCGGGTTCGGCGGAATTCGACGGCATGAAAAATATTGACGCGTTCCCTAAAATCGTCGAACTCCTCGAAAAAAAGGGCTTCGGGAAAAAGACCGTTAACTGGAGGCTCAGGGATTGGGGCATATCGCGCCAGAGGTATTGGGGCTGTCCCATTCCCATAATATATTGCGAGTGTTGCGGAATAACGCCTGTGCCGTACGGCGAATTGCCGGTGGTTTTGCCGGAAGACGTTTCCATAACAGGCAAGGGCACGAGTCCTTTGGCCGATGCCTCGTTTGCGAACGTCGAGTGTCCGAAGTGCCGCAAGCCCGCCCGGCGCGAAACCGACACCATGGACACCTTCGTTGATTCATCGTGGTATTTCTTGAGATACGTTACCCCGTCCGAGGCGTCGCTTCCGTTCGGCAAGGACGAGGTCGGGCGTTGGATGCCCGTTGACCGCTACATAGGCGGCATAGAGCACGCGGTTTTGCATCTTCTTTATTCGAGATTTTTCACCAAGGCAATGAGAGACTTGGGGCTTCTTTCGATTGACGAGCCGTTTAAAAATCTCCTTACGCAGGGCATGGTCTGCAAGGCTTTTTTGAGGTGCCCTGAGCACGGATACCTTTCCGAAGAAGAAACAGACGGAACGCAGTGCAAGGAGTGCCGGAAGGAGGTAACAATCGGCGCGGTCGAGAAGATGAGCAAGTCAAAAAAGAACACGGTTGACCCGGATGGCATAATACTCAGGTACGGGGCGGACACGACGCGACTTTTTTCGCTCTTTGCCGCGCCTCCGGAACGCGACCTTGACTGGAACATCGAAGGCGTCGAGGGGTCGTACAGATTTTTGGGAAGAGTATGGAGGCTCGTTAACGAAAATATGGATGCCGTAAAGGGCGTAAAACCGTGCGTCTCGAACATCGCTCTTGCGGGGTTTTTAAAAGACGTCCGCAGGCACACCCATTCGACCATAAAGAAGGTTACTCATGACATAGAGACGAGGTTTCATTTCAATACCGCCATAAGTTCGATAATGGAACTCGTAAACATGCTCTACCAATGGGAAGGCGGCTTCGATACCGAGGCCGAGAAGCGGGTATTCAGGGAATCAATCGAGGCGGTCGTGCTGTTGCTTTCGCCGTTTGCCCCGCACATGACGGAAGAGCTTTGGGAATTGCTCGGAAATAGGAAGCGCCTTTACGAGACGCCTTGGCCCGGCTTCGACCCGGAAGCCGTTTTGACGGACGAGGTAACGCTCATAGTGCAGGTAAACGGCAAGATGAGAAGCAAGGTCTCGATGCCGGCGGGGAGCGGCAAGATCGATGTGGAAGATGTTGTTTTAAAGGACAAAAAAATCATGGAGTGGACCGGCGGCAAGGGCGTAAAGAAGTTTATTTACGTTCCCGACAAACTTGTCAATATAGTTATATGAGGCATACGGGAAACATTTTTTTATTGTCATTGCGAGGAAGCGCAGCGACCGAAGCAATCTCAAGAAGCAGTATTTAAAAGACGAGATTGCTTCGCTTTGCTCGCAATGACGGCTTTTATGGCTCTTTCGGGGGTTTTGGCATGAAAAAGGCGTTGTTTCTTCTTCTTATTTTAATGTTTATCGCAGGGTGCGGCTATCACGTCGCGGGGAAATCCGGGGGAAAGGAGTTTCTTCCCGGCGTCGAGACCGTTGCCATACCCATGTTCGAGAACATTACCGGTAATGCCGGTGTTGAAAGTATTATAACGTCGGCTGTCGTGGACGAGTTCCTGAACGCGGTCAAGGTAGAGGGCAATGCCGATACGGTCTTAAAAGGCGTAGTCAAGAGTTACGAGTTGAAGCCTGTTTCATTCAATAAAAGCGACGTCGTGAGCGAGTACCGGTTAAGCGTCGTGATATCGGTTAAGTTGGTAAAGACCCCTGACGGGAAGGTCGTCTGGCATGACGATAACGTGAGTGATTACGAGGACTTTACGGTAAACATCTCGGACGTTTCCGCGACCAAAGACGCCGAGATCGCGGCCTTGAGAAAGATTGCGAAGGATACGGCAAGGCTTCTGAGAGAACGCATATCAGCGGGGTTTTAGATGAAGGGCAGGGAAAGCGAGGTTAACCCGAAGCCGGTATGGTATTTTTTCGGCGAGGAAGACTATCTTATCGAGGAGGCTATCGAAGGCATTAAGAAAAAGATTCTTGCCAAAGGCTTTGAGTCAATGAATTGTCAGGCGTTCGACGCGGCAACGGACGACCCTGAAGACATCATCGCGGCGGCGAAGACGCTGCCGGCTTTCTCAAGCTTCCGGCTCGTCATAGTCAAAGGGGCCGCGTCAATGAAGGCGGCCAAGGCTAAGGAGTTCCTCGGCTATCTTAAAGAACCCTCCCCATCGACGTGTCTCGTTTTTTCGGCCCCTGCTGAAGCGAAAAAGCCGGACAAGGATTCGGAGTTCTTCAAGCTCCTCATGGCCAAGGCCTACGCGAAGGAATTCCGGACGCTCAAGGAAAGTGAGCTCGTTGCGTGGATAAAAAAATACGCCGCAACCGAGGGTAAGGACATATTGGACGGGGCCGCGCTGAAACTCGTAAACATAGCCGGAGCGCGTCTTCGCAATATCAAAGAAGAGATGGAAAAGATTATAACCTTCGCGGGCGAAAATAAAACCATAGAAGAGGGGGATGTCGCGGCCTGCGCCCTCGAGGTGAGAGACGATACCGCCTTCGACCTCGCTAGCGCCATAGGGAAGAAAGACATGGGCAAGGCCATGACGATACTGGAGCGCCTTGACGACGAGGCTGTTTCCATAATAGGGGCGATAGCGTGGCAGATGAGAACCCTCGCCAAGCTTAAGGCCCTATTGACGAAGAGGATGCCTGCCGCTGCGATACAGCAGACAGTAAGATTGTGGGGCGATAGATATAACGGCTACGCCGCGGCTTGCGGCAATTTTTCCGAGACCGAGATTTTAAGGGCTATTGTAAGACTTAATAAGGCGGACCTTGACATAAAATCGGGACGACTGAGCGACGGCGCCGCTCTCACAGGCCTTGTGATGGACCTTTGCGCTAAAAGTAACGCGGCCCGTGCCGGAAGGTAATGTTACGTCCGGCACGGGCCGTTGATATTACTTGGAAGACGCGGAATTGACCGTGGAAGCGAGGCGCGAAATCCTGCGCGAGGCGTTGTTTCTGTGGAGGACGCCTTTTGTTACGGCTCCGTCGAGAAGGGATATTGCGTTTTTAAGGAGCTCCGTTGCCTCGTCCTTTTTATTCGCGGCCGCGGCTTCTTTTACCTTCTTGGCGGCCGTCCTGACCTCGGATTTTACGGACCTGTTGCGGAACTTTTTCTTTTCGCTCTGCTTGTGCCTTTTAATGGCGGATTCGTGGTTTGCCAATCTAATACCTCCGGTTAAGATTAAAAAAATATTTTATTCTTTTTCATGGGCATTGTCAAGTGATTTAAGCGGCCAAAAATCCGATTCCGGATTTGGGAGAGATTATTGTGTCTGGAATTAAGAGGATAGCGAAAAGGGCAACGATTGTCGGCGGCGGCACGTTCATAAGCAGAGTCCTCGGGTACGTAAGGGACGCCGCGATAGCGTCGTATTTCGGGGCAGGTCTCGCCGCGGACACGTTCTTCGTGGCCTTCCGCATAGCGAACCTCTTGAGGAGGCTGGCTCCACTTGCCGCGAAGCAATGCAAGTGGAAGCGGGGAGGGGGCGTTGACGTCTTCTTTCATACCGGTCTTTACCGAGATGCTCGGAAGAGCGGCGAAAGAAGAGGTCAAAAGGTTTCTTTACGGATTCAGTCGTTGCTTTCGTGAATCTTATATTGCTTGCCGTCGCGCTCCGTTTAAAACTCGGCAGGTTCGGCATGGGTCGAGATATTATTCTATCAACCGTGAAATCGTTGGCCGCGTCTCTTATCATGGGCGCGGTCATATATTCGGCGATGTTTTACGGTTTGACGGAAGGGCTCGGCTCCAAGCTGACGGCAATTGTTGTTTTTATCCTTATAGCCGTTGGCGCTGTTGTCTACGCGCCGGTCTGCATGGCCTTTAATGTCAAGGAATTCGCGTTTTTCAAGGAAATACTGCAGGAAAAATTCTTCAAAAAAAGGCAAAATGCCCGTCCAATTGAATAGAGGTGAAAATAGCGTTAACTGATTGATTTATAAGGGTATCTTGCTGATTAAAAAGAGTGCAGTCGTATGAAATCCTATAAATACGGCTTGTTTCTTTTCCGATTAGGTTCTCTTATGAACAAGTTATTAACACGAAGCGGGGGAAACTTTTTAAGCGTGTGTATTATCTTGTTTTTTTTCTTTTCTTAATCCCCCCTAACCCCCCTTTGTAAAAGGGGGTAACCTTTATGTTGCCCATGATTCTTTTACCCGGTA
>JBAQMW010000012.1:0-2144 GCA_049303155.1 Thermodesulfobacteriota bacterium
GGTCGCGGGTTGCCCTGCATCTTCATAGGGAAACCTCTGGATTCCCCGACCCTCCATATGGGGCGGGTACCCCGAACCTCGGGAATGACAAGAAAAACATTTATCTTTTTAAAATCTCTGGACAACGCGGAGATAAAACGTGTCGTCGGCAACGTTCGTGTCCCTGTAACTCCCTATCGGAACCGCGAAGTCCATGCGCGCCTTCGTATCGCCGAAACCGAAGAACCTGCCGACGAACTCTATGCCTGCGCCGCCGCTGTAGAGATTACTGTCCACCGCCGCGCCCGGAAGACGATTTGACACCGATGCGCCGTCAAAGAAAACCGCGGCGTCCATGTCAATCTTGCCGGTAACGGCAAACTTGTGAGAATACTCAACTGTTGCCTGAACGCCGCTATCGCCGGTTTCTTGGGCAGGAGAAAATCCGCGCACGCTGCCGTAACCGCCTATCGTAAAGAGGTCGGACGCGAGAAGAACGCTTCCTCCAAACTGGCCGGTTATGAACGCATATAGCTTGTCCTTAAACGTCGGATGGAAGCCTAAGTAGATTACAGGCTCAAGCCTCCACGCCCTCGGATCCCCCGATGCCCTGGAGGCATCAATCTCTTCCTTGCCGTCGGCTCCAAAAAGGCCGACGCCCTTGCTCAGCGTAAAACCGGCATAGGCGACGTATTTGGAGGCGCGGTAGAGATAGGCAGTCTCAAGATATACCCTCGTTATGGCGTCGTCGGACTCCGTCACGTCAGCGAGGAACGATTCGTGGCGGCGTTTCTCAAGCCCGGCGCGCCAACTCAGCTGCCTTTGCAGCATATTCATAATCTTCCCCGATAACGCGGCCCCGTAACGCTCTGATTCGCCGGAAGCGTCGAGGACGTCAAGTCTGCCCCCTATCTCGCTCTTGCTATTAAGATAATCGAGTTCGAGTCTTAGGTTGCTTATACCTATGGGTATGCTGAAATCCAAATCTACGGTATCGAGATTATCTTCGGATTTGCGGTAGGTGAGCCCGAATGTCTCTCCGGTCTTAAGAAGGTTCGTTTTTTTCAAATTGAGCGTTCCTACCCACTCTCCCGTGAGTTTGCTTCCGTAATTATCAACCATGATTTGCTGAACGTCTTCCTTGGCCGGAGAGACGTCAATCAACATATCCGTCGTGCCGAACTCTTTTCCGGGCCTAAGAGAAAGTTTTGCCTTTAAGTTGGCAATGTCGTTTATGTCGGTTATGGCGGTTTCAACCGCGCGTTCGTTGAATATATCGCCCTTTATTAGCCTGCCCTTCATGGCGTTCACGACGTAGGGATTGATCCCGGTAATCCGGGTCTCCACCTCTCCTATCCTGCCGGCATAGACCGTAACGTCGAGGACGCCGTCCGTTAAGTCCTGCGGCGGAGTAACGATCTTTACGAGGATATAGCCTCTGTCGTAATAGAAAGTCGTCAGGTCGTATTTAAGGCTTGCCATGTCCTTGGACGTAAGCGGGCGGTCGAGATAGGGCTTGGCAATCTTATTCAAGTCTTTTTCGCCGAAGATAAGGGCGCCGGAAAACTTCACCTCTTTCAACGTGATAGTCCCCTCCACAAGAAGAAAAGGCTCAGCGTCAGGCTCCTTTTTCTCTAATTCTTCAGGCGGTTTTTTGAGCGTCTCCGGCGCCTCCACCGGCGGCCTCTCTATGACGCCCGGCATGCGTTCTTCGGCGACGGCCGGTAAAGAGAACGTAAACGCCAAGCCGAATACGACCGGCAAGACCGTCAAGGTAAACCTTGGTTTTTTCGCAAGGCTAAAGCCTTGCCCTACGGTCAAATTGGATTTAGCCTGCCAAATCATTGATGAGCCTCTGTCTTGCATATTGTGCGTATAAAATCTTTTTATAGTCATTGCGAGGGCAAGGCACCCATCCGCGGGGTCGGGGAACCAAGCCTCCTAATCTTGCCGAAGCCTGTCCTGAGCGAAACCGAAGGGGGCGAATGGCCGAAGGGTTAGCAATGACTAACGTAATCTTCGCGGCCCATTGTTAATTATCCGGCTATACTTACTTCGCCGGAGGCAGACATCGGCCGGTTACGAATTGGTCGCAGTAGTCTTTGTCTTCCTGAGGGACTGTATTGCCCGCCCCTTGGGTGAAGTCAACATAGCCGTCGCCGCCC
>JBAQMW010000013.1:0-3977 GCA_049303155.1 Thermodesulfobacteriota bacterium
GCTTCGGGGTTCCCTCCAGAGGCGCGGGATAGGCAGAAAGCGAGCGTCCACTTGAGGAAACTGCTCCGGATGAAGAATCCTTTGACTTCCCTAAAAGGGAATTCACCCCTGCGGCCGCGGCTAAAGATGCCCCTGCTACAAGACCGAACGTTGCCGCTGATTTAAAATGTGTTGCGGATGCTGAAGGATTAATCCACAACGTGGCAAACCCCATCGCGGTTTCAAAAATCGCCCATACGGCCGCCTTTGCCGCCAACCCAACGAGTTCCATTTTTACCTGCATGGCGATAACCTTGCCCATCGCGCCAAGCGAGAATTTACCGGTCTCGACGAGTGAAAGCATCTGTTCTTCCATTCCTTTATAAACAGAACTATGAACTGCCCCGAGAGACTTTAAACTTGCCTCTTTGATTTTCATCGCCCCTTCAGACTCTGTGGCTGCGGCAATATCTTCGCTTGCTTTAATTTTTTCGGCTTCTGTCTTGCCTTCAGTCTCTATAAAATATTTTCCGTAATACTCACCAAGACTCTCTCCAAGCGCCTGAAAAACGGTTTTATTTTCTTCCGCGGTTTTTTTCGTTGTTTCCCCTAAAGCGCTCGCTGATGAAAAACTCTCTATTGCTTTTAAGAGGGCTGCGTCGAGCTCTTTCAACGATGGGATGGTCAATGACAAAAACTCCCTATTAGCCCCTATGACCGTATCTATATCCCTCATTTATTCACCTCCTGTCTTTTGCCTCTTGCCTAAGGCATCTTCCTTCTCTAAAGGAGTCTCTCCTAATTTTGAAGCCATGCTGTTCATTATGCTGTTTACTACTGCATTTCCCAAACCACTGATGTACCCCACCGTCTGCCAACCATTATCAGAAACCGTTATTTTTCTCTTTTCATCATATCTACTGCTTACAACAAAAATCTCATCCTCCCCCGTGACCGAAACCTCGATAAAAGCAGCCGCGCTCCTAATGTTCATCTGTACCTTCGTTCTACTTTGTAAGTCGTATTTTTTTTCGGCATATATGAGTATAAAATTAGAATCTTTGGGTTTAATCATCGCGGTTATTGAGAATCCGAAATCACGGAAAGTATCAATTGCCGCACTCCATACCGCGTCCATATCGGAACGAAAATATAAAGAATTGTTTCTGATCAACAGATGCACACATCCGGAAAAAATCAAAACACATAAAAAGACGGACAAAACCTTTGCCGTGCCTCTAAATATCCTCATAAACACCTCCTTAATATATTTGTTGGGTCGCGCTTCGCTTAATCCAACCTGCGATTTTTAAATTTACATACAAATCAATTGAAACCTCCTCTTTAGCCCCTATGACCGTATCTATATCTCTCATTTATTCACCTCCTGTCTTTTGCCTCTTGCCTGAGGCATCTTCCATCTCGAAAGGGGTCTCTCCTAATCTTGCAGCCATGCTATTTATTATGCTGTTTACTACTGCATTTCCCAAACCACTGATGTACCCCACTGTGTGCCAACCCTTATCATAAACCACTATTTTTCTCTTTTCATCGTATCTATCGCTTACGACAAAAATCTTATCCTCCCCCCTGACCGAAACCTTGATAAAAGTAGCCTCGCTTATAAGGTACATCTGTACCGTCCTTTTGTTTTGCAAGTCATAATCTTTTTCGGCGTTTATGAATATGAAACCGGAATCTTTGGATTTACTCATCGCGGTTATTGTGAACCCGAAATCACGGAGAGTAGCCCTTGCCGCATTTAATACCGCGTCCATATCAGAACGAAAATATAAAAAGTCGTTTCTGAGCCACAAACGTGCACATCCGGAAAAAATCAAAACACATAAAATGGCGGACAAAACCTTTGCCGTGCCTCTAAACATCCTCATAAATACCTCCTCTTAGAAAGTATATTCGTTGGGTTGCGCCAAGCACTCAACTTAAATTAATATTTATTGCCTTGAAAATATGACGCACGCTCAATTATCTTTTATTCTCTTTTTCCAACATTCACGGTTCATGGTCTTTAACTACGCCTCTGACTGATACTGAGAACCACATTGCGCCTGCATAAAAAACTCTCTATTACCTTTAAAAGGGCTGTATCGAGTTCTTTCAATGACGGAACGGCGGATGACAAAACCTCCTCTTTAGCCCCAAAAACCGTATCTATATCCCTATCCGGCATTATGCCTCTCCTTCGCTCTTATTAATTGCAGAGCCGTCTCTCTTTACTTTATCTATAAACACTGTGGATATATTTCCGCACGGATAAGAAAACTGTTTATTCCATGCGGCATCTGAAACTGCCCTTTCTCCACGGTATTGGGTCGCAAATCATTGAATCCTTTGGCGGCGGCGGTGGCGACACCTCATAATTTTTTTCCATGGCAAAATATTTATAAAAATCCTTGCCACTGATATATGCATCTTTTCCTGAATCAAACCTGACCTTGAAAAATCCGGAATAAGGGTCTATCATCATTTGTATGTCGCAGGAAGACTTTCCTTCAGGACATGTGAAAGTTGTCATGGTAAACCCCTCCGGCTCTTCGAGATGAAATGAAGCGCTGTTGAAAGAGGGTCCCTCGTAAAAAGTAACCTCTTCTATATCTCTTAAACTTTGAACTTCAAATCTCTTTCCCTTTAAAAAATGAAGGTCATATGTCCATGCGCATGATGTGGAAATCAAGCAAAGAATAAACAATAGGACAAATCTTTTCATGTCGTGCTCCTTCCTCTATCAATTAGAATCCTGTAACATAATGCCGCGCCGGAACCGGTCTATAGCCCCTTCTTTATGGAAACTCGGATATTGAACAAGGACTCTTCTAATCTATTTGCTTTTTTTCCGCCAATCCCTTTTTTAAAAGGTCAGCATGGATGCGCAACCGGCAAGAAAAATCAGTAAAACGGATAGCCGCTGAAAAACCTTGTCAAACCCTTTCATGAAAACCTCCTGTGCGGTGTATTTAAAATCCACCTCAGATATACCACAAGACCCTTTTTGGCACAAATAGTTTAAAGCCGCGCGGCCCTTTGTTTTTTCCGACCGCAAAATGCTTTTTCAAGCGTTTCTTGTCTTCTCCAGATGCCTTGATATTTCCGCTTTATATGCCTCATACGTCTCTACCAGCCACATCGGTTGCTCGCCCCATCCGCCTTCGTAAAGCAGATTGCCTGTATTTTCCACAAGAAAGCATAACCGTATTAACTCTCCTGTATCTTCCGAAATATAAGAGAGCGGACATTCGTAGAGCCTGATGCCTCCGAGAGAGAAGACCTTTTCCGCGCCTTTTTCCTTAAGTTCTTCCTTAACTTCTTCTGTATATTCCATAACTGCCCTTGCGTCTTCTAACAGGCCTTTATGATTAAAGCAATTACGGTTCTCTTTATCCCTGTCACTGCAATCTTCGCATTTGAACGGGCTTGTATTTCCGCTGATTAAGAAACTCCAACGGAAGCCCGCTCGAAGTTTTTTCTTTGCCCCTCCGATAGTTTTTGCTGGCTCTCCATCGCTTTTATTAGTTCTAAAATCAACTCCGTATCGGCAGTCTCGTAGAATTCCGAAGAAGCGGTAATCTCTCTTTCCCCGATGAGATATCCGGAGACGCTCTCCACGCTTTCAACGAACTGTTTTTTTTGTATTTCCTGAGCAATCTCGGATATCTTTTCGTGTATTGCCGCGCCTTTCGCCTTTGCCGATATAATCCGCGCATAATGCTGCACTCTCGAATAAGGCACGAACTTGAGCCTCACCACGCAGGGATTATCGCTTTCCCTGTTGCCTCCGTAAGCAGGGACGTATTCGATGATTGCGTCTTTATCGAATGAGATAATTGCCATGACTTTTAATCCCTCCTTGCCTCCCTTTGGAAAAGGGAGGAGTTTTTTTTAGTTTGTCATTCCCGCGGTGTGTTGAGCGGGAATCCAGATAGTTTACGCTTCAAAAACCCCTCACCCTACCCTCTCCAGACCCTTCCCTTCGGGTGGGT
>JBAQMW010000014.1:0-9201 GCA_049303155.1 Thermodesulfobacteriota bacterium
CATAAAGGTCAACAACAACATGGTCTCATGGTTCAAAAAAGGAAGCGACGTTAGAACGGCCGACACGATAATGAACGAATCGCTCGGAGGAACGTCTCTTGCCTACGTGGTCGTCGGAGCCAAGGAAGACGATTATATGAAAACCCCCGAAGCCATGCTCTACGTCGAAGGCCTCCAAAGGCACATTGAAAGATTGCCCTTCGTCGGCAAGACCCACTCGGTCGCGGACTACGTAAAAAGAATAAACAGAACTCTGCATTCCGACTCGCCAGAGTTCGACAGAATACCGAACACGAAAGAAATAATCGGCCAGTACTTATTTCTTTTCAGCATGTCGGCAAAGCCGACGGACCTCGATAACGTAATTGACTATTCCTTCAAAAACTCGAACGTCTGGGTTCAGATGAAGACTTGGGACGCGGGGGCAATGAGGGAACTCGGAAAATCCGTCAAGGAATACGAGTCGTCCCGCCCCTCGCCTCTCTCAATAACTCCGGCAGGCCCGGCGTACTTTAACCTCGTCTGGAACGACGAGGTGCTCTACGACATGTTGAGGGGCTTTATAATAGCGCTCGTCGTGGTGTTCGCCATACTCGCCTTGAACTTCAGGAGCGTAACATGGGCCGCTATCGGCTATATGCCGCTTCTATTCACGATACTTCTCATATACGGCGTCGTGGGATTCGCGGGCAAGGACTTCGATATGCCAATATCAGTCCTATCGTGCCTGTCGCTCGGCATGGCTGTGGATTTTTCCATACACTTCATAGGCAGGCTCAGACAAAAACTCAACGAAGAGCCGAGCCTCGCTTCGACAAAAGAGGGTCTTGTCGCCGCTCTTACGTGGACAGCCGAGAGGCCCGGAAAGGGCATATTTCGAAATGCCATACTTTTCGCCTCGGCCTTTTCGGTCATGCTCTTCGCCCCGCTTACGCCTTACGTAACGGTCGGCGCTTTCATAGTGAGCATGATGTTCCTGAGCGCGCTCATAACCATGATTTACCTGCCCGCCCTCATAATCCTGTTCAGAAAACAACTTTTAAAACAAAAGGAGGCTTGAACATGAAAAAGATTTTCGCTCTCATGCTCTTAATCGTTATCTTGGGATTCGCGTCTTCCGCTTTCGCCGGGGTACCCACGCAAAGCGGCGTGGGTCGTCCGGAAGAGATAATGAAAAAATCCCAAGACGCCTTCTACTATCCCGGAGCCGACTTCAAGGCAAGGATAACCATGAAACTCGGCGGCAAGGGTGGGCAGGAAAGAATCCGCGAACTAACCATGATAAGGAAAAACTACGGAAAATCCGGCGGCGAACAAAAATACTTCATCTACTTTTTCCAACCCTCGGACGTAAGAGACATGACGTTCATGGTCTATAAATACCCGGAGAAAGACGACGACAGGTGGCTCTTCCTGCCGGCCATAAACATGGTGAGACGCATAGCGGCGCAGGATAAGAGGTCGAGCTTCGCGGGTTCGGACTTCACTTACGAAGACGTATCCGGCCGCGACATAGAGGACGACACCCACGCCATCGTAAAAGAAGACAAGCTCGATGGGAAAGACGTCTATCTCGTAAAGAGCGAACCCAAAGCCAAAGACTCTGAATTCAGCAAAAAACTGTCGTGGATAGACAAAACGAACTTCCTTCCTCTTAAGGAAGAATACTACGACAGGAAAGACGAACTCGTAAAAATATTCACGGCTGACGAGATAAAAAACGTAAAGGGTTTCCCGACAGTAATGAAAAGAACGATGAAGAATCTAAAGACGCAACATTCGAGTGAAGCGACGTTCACTAAAGTTGACTATAATATGGGCATCGAGGACAGCCTTTTTTCCGAGAGGTTCCTTAAAAACCCGCCCAAAAAAAGCATAGAGTAATGACGCCTGCCTTAAAACGATTCTCGTCATACGCGGCGGCAATCGCGTGCCTCGCGGCGTTTTTCTCTCCAAGCGAAACGTCCTTTGCCTTTGATTTGCCGCTTCACGGCTTTGTGCAAGGCAATTACTCGGCAAATACGCAAGAGGCAAACCCGGACGGAAAAAACTTCAAATGGGCGGAAGAAAGGGTTCAGTTGAAACTCGGCCTATCGCAGGAGAACTGCGAATTTTTCATAAAGCAGGACTTTTTTCATGACAGTGTTGATACGGTTTTACGCGGCGAAACAAGAGAGGCCTATGCAGGGTATTCGGGAACGGGCTTCGACTTAAGAGCCGGACGGCAGATATTCACGTGGGGAACAGGAGACCTCCTCTTTATTAACGACGTATTTCCCAAGGACTACGCGGCGTTCTTTTCCGGAAGGCCGCTCGAATACATGAAAAAAGGCGTTGACTCGCTAAAGGCCGGACTCTACGCAGGGGAGATTTCTTTTGAGGTGGTCGTAATACCGTTTTTCGAACCAAATAATTATCCGACGGCAAAAAGATTTCACATCTTCGACCCCATGGCCTCGGTTACGAACAGGCATACGAACGAACCTTCTTCGACTTTTGAGAATACCGAAATAGCGTTAAGGGCATACGGAAACCTTTTTGACTACGACGCATCGTTATACGTTTATAAAGGTTTTCACAGGTCTCCGTCATTTTTACCGGACAGCATGCCCGTGCCTGCGAAACTCACAGTCTTTTATCCGAGAATGAACTCATACGGGGCGTCTTTACAAGGAAGAGCCCTTGACGGGGTTTTGAACGTTGAGGCAGGTTACTACGATTCGAGGGACGACGGGAACGGCTCGAATCCAATGATACCGAACTCTGAGGCAAGGTTCCTATTAGGCTACCAAAGGCAGATGTGGGAAGATTTCACCGCATCGTTTCAATACTACTCCGAATACATGCTCGACTATTCGGAATACAAAAACACCCTTCCTGCCGGATTCCCGAAAAGAGACAGAGTTCATACGCTCGTTACCGCGCGGCTGACGCAGTTCCTCAAATACCAGACAGTACGGCTATCTTTATTTTCGTTTTACAGCCCGTCGGACGAAGACTATTCCGTGATACCTGAAATTAAATACAACTTAAGCGACAGCGTATGGCTCGCGGCGGGTTACAATATCTTCGGAGGCAAAAAGGAAACTACTCAGTTCGGACAATTCTCGAAGGACGATAACCTTTACGGACAGATGAGGTATGAATTTTAAAAAAACCTTCTCACAATAAACTTCCTTGCCTCTTCCATGAAAAGAAGCACGACCGGAAATATTGCGAGTATAAGCCAGTGGGACGCGCCAAGTTTCGCCAAGCCGAAGACACTCTGAAAGACCGGCGTGTAGATGAGCATGAGAAGAAGCGCGATTTCCGCCGCTATGCCGAAGAGCACGAAACGGTTTTTAAAAAACCCCGCGCTGAAAATCGACTCTCTTTCCGTCCTGCACGCGAAGACGTTTCCGACCTGGCTCGCCACTATTCCCGCTAAACTCATTGTCGTGGCGGTCGCGTAAACCGTTCCGCTCGTTGCCATGTCCATTCCCGGCGTCCAGCCGCTCAAACGGTAAGAAATAAAAAACCCTCCGAGGCAAAGCGCCGCCTCTATGGGACCCAAGAAAAGATACGCCCTCGCGATTACTGCGAAATCCAAAAGCCTCTTATCCCTCCTCCTCGGCGGAATATCCATGATTCCTTTTTCAGGCCGTTCCGTGCCGAGCCCCAACGCGGGAAGCACGTCGGTGCCGAGGTCAACCGCGAGTATCTGCATTACCGTAAGAGGAAGAGGAATCTTGAAAATAACGAAGGCTATGAATGGCACAATCTCAGGGATGTTGCTCGCGAAGATATAGGTGACGAACTTCTTTATGTTCGAGTAAACGGCCCTCCCCTCCCTTATCGCCTCGACGATAGTGGCGAAATTATCGTCCGCCAAAACCATGTCCGCGGATTCCTTGGCAACGTCGCTTCCGCGAAGCCCCATTGCAATGCCGATGTCGGCCTTCTTAAGGGCAGGCGCGTCGTTGACTCCGTCTCCGGTTACGGCTACGACGTGGCCTTCCTGCTGAAAGGCCGACACTATCCGAAGTTTATCCTTGGGCTGAACCCTCGCGAATATGACGTCTCCCTTTATCGCCTCCAAAAGGGAGCGATGGTTCATGGCTAAAAGGTCTTCGCCCGTAACGACTCGCGTGGAATCATTTGCAAGGCCGATTTCTCTTCCGACCGACAACGCTGTTATGCCGTAATCGCCGGTTATCATAACTACCTTTATTCCCGCCCTCTTGCAATCCTCCAGCGCTTTTTTCACCTCAGGCCTCGGCGGGTCGAACATAGCCGCGAGGCCGATGAACGTAAGGCCGCTTTCAATATCCTTTTCAATGTACGAGGCGCCGCCCTTATCGAGGGGCTTCATCGCCATTGCCAAAACCCGTAATCCCCTTGAAGCCATACTGTCGAACTCTTCGAGTATCTTCGCCCTGTCGGAATCAATCATTGGCCTTACAATTCCGTCATGATAAACGTCCGTGCAGAGCTCTAACATCTCCTTCGGAGAACCCTTAACAAACGCCGTCACGCCGTGCCTTCCTCCGTGCACGGTCGTCATCCTCTTTCTTATCCTCTCGAACGGCAGATGCGCGAGCCTCGGATTTTCTTCCCGCAGTCTCTTGAAATCGAATCCGCATTTTCCGGCAGCTGCGACGAGCGCGCCTTCGGTCGGGTCTCCTGAAACAGTCCACACGGAGGAATGCCCGTTCGGGCTTATGAGGTTTGAATTGTTGCAAAGCAAGGCGGCCTTCAAAAGAAGCCTTACGCCGTGTTTTTCCATGGCCGCTTCTGTAAGAGGCTCCCCGCCTCTCGTGAAATCTCCGGCCGGCTCGTAGCCGCGGCCTCCGACGTCAATCTTTTTTCCGCTCGCGTAAAGCGTAACCACCCGCATCTCGTTCGCGGTCAAGGTTCCGGTCTTATCGGTGCATATGACGGTAGTCGCGCCGAGGGTCTCCACGGCAGAGAGCTTTTTCACTATGGCCCGCCTCGCCGCCATCCTCTTGACGCCCATGGCTAAAGAGAGTGTTACGGTCGGTAAAAGCCCCTCAGGCACGTTCGCCACTATTATGCCTATCGCGAAGATGAAACTCTCGAAGAACGTAAGGCCCGCGACGTTATACCCTAAAAAAAAGAAAAGAATTCCGAGGGCGGCCGCAATAACGGTAACGACCTTCGTCACGCGTGCCATCTCTTTTTGAAGCGGGCTCATGTCAGGCCCTATGGCCTGAGTCATATACGCGACCTTGCCTATCTCCGTATCCATGCCGGTGGCAATAACGACCATCGTGCCCGCCCCTGAAAGAACGCTCGTTCCGGCAAAGACTTGGTTCGGCACCTCTGTCCATATAAAGTTTTTTCCGTCCTCGACAGGCTCCGACATCTTATACACGGGCTTGCTTTCGCCCGTAAGAGCGCTGTTATTAACCCTCATCTCGTCGGCCGAAACGAGCCGCCCGTCAGCCGGAATAGCGTCCCCTTCATCGAGTTTCAAGACGTCTCCGGGCACGAGAAGTTCCGCGTCAAGCTCGATAACGGCATCTCCCCTCACTGCCTTCACCTTTTGCGGAAGGAGTTTTTCGAGGAACTCCACCGCCCTCTCGGCCTTGTACTCCTGCCAAAAACTGAAGGAGGCGTTTATCGCTATGACGAGAAATATCGCTAAACCTAACTCGCTCATGCCGGCTACGAAAGACATCGCCCCGCCTGCCCAGAGCAGAATGGCGAAGAGATTAAAGAAAAGATTATTCAAGAAATCCTTGAAAAGCCTTCCCTTTTCTATGCGCTTGAGCACGTTCGGGCCGGTAAGTTTAAGCCTGCGTCCCGCCTCCTCGTTCGTAAGGCCCTTTGGCGACGTCGAGAGCTCGGCGAACACCTCGTCCTTTGAGAGAGGAACGTAAAACGACCTGCCCCCGCCTTCTTCCCTCTTTACTGCCTTTTTCACGTCATCTGTGGTTTTTGCCGCAAGCACGGCGTGACGGAAAGATCTGTCGAGCAAAAACCCCTCCACCCTCGACAGAATCTGGAGATGCGTGCCGCTCTCTTTCATGGGAGACACTATGAGGAAGAATATATTTATGCGGTATTTTTTTTTCTTCGGAAGGTTACCCCCTTTTACAAAGGGGGGTCGGGGGGGATTAAGGGGTATGCCGCGTTTGGAGATCGAAACCGCTATCATTACGTCGTCCACGTCTTCGGAGAGGCAGTGAAATATGGCGGAATTGGTGCCTAAAAGCGCTCCCTCCATGCTCTCATGCTCTTTAAGTTCGCAGAACGCCCGACCCCCGTTGCCGGGGATGTCCTTGAAAAGGAGCGAAGACATCTCCCTTAAGACGCCGTCGTGGTCTTTGGACTTAACGTCGAGCGATATGGCCAAAAGGCGTTCCGATACGTCCATGAGGAATATATTAGCACAAAAAAGGCGAGGCGATAATATCCGTCAAAAAACACGAAAGCCGCGGCCCTTATTAAATAAGGACCGCGGCTTATCGAGTCTTCTTGTAAATTCTGGTCGGGGCGACAGGATTCGAACCTGCGACCCCCAGCACCCCATGCTGGTGCGCTTCCAGGCTGCGCTACGCCCCGTTTTGAAAAAAACTTCTTTAAATCGCCTCTATGCCTTAATCATGTCTCTTATGGAAACAAGGTCTTTCTTTATTCCCTCAAGGGCGTTCATGTATTCCTTGGCGCCGAAAGGAAGCGGCATTTGTTTATCCTTTTCTTTCCTGAATTCCTTTACCTTCTTTTTCGCCCCCTCGAGCGAGAATTTGTCGCGGTAGAGGAGGTTTTTTATGTAGATTATCAGCTCTACGTCTTTTCTCTTGTAGATGCGCTGGTTGCCGCGGGATTTGTCCGGGCTTATTATGTTGAACTCCGACTCCCAGTATCTCAAGATATAGGGCTTTATCTTGGTAACCCTCGCGACCTCGCCTATCTTGAAGTAGAGTTTATCCGGTATTTGATCCATAGTCATGCGGACGGCAAATCCGTTATCCGTTAATCTGTTAATCGGTTATCTGTTGTTTTATTTTTACCGATAACCTGTTTGCCTGCATCAGCTCTTCCGGCCGCCGGAATTGACGTAATCCTTGAGTATCTGGCTCGGCTTGAAGGTCATTACGGTTCTTTTGTCTATCGTAATCTCGCCGCCGGTCTGGGGATTGCGCCCTCTTCTTGCCCTCTTGTTTCTCAGATTGAAGTTGCCGAATCCGGATATCTTGACCTTATCGCCCTTTTCGAGCGTGTCCTTTATTGTTTCAAAAGTCGAATCAACTACGTCAGATACGTCCTTTTTGGAATACCCGACCTTCTCAAATGCGCTTTCCACCAAATCGGCCTTTGTCATATACGTCTCCTTACGTCCTGTAAATAAACAGGCGGGTCACCTGTCCTACAGCCTCAACCCTGCCTTACTTCGGCGCCGAACCTCGAAAAAAGACCCTTCCGAACCACGTCGTGCGCTGCCTCGACCTCTTCGTAAGTAAGAGTCCTCTCCATTGACCTATAGACAATCCGCAAGGCCATGCTCTTTTTCCCATCGGTAATGCCTTGCCCACAGTATACATCAAACACGCTAACGTTTTCAATTAGTTTTACGTCAAGAGATGCGACGTATCCGATGATTTCCGAATAAGAAATATCGTTGCCAACGATGAACGCTATGTCCCTCGTTGATTCCGGGAATTTCGGCAGTTTAACGTATTTTTTAAACGCCTCGAAGAAAGGCAAAAGCCCCCCGAGCTCAATCTCAAACACGTAAACAGGCTTCTTGAAACCGTATTTTTCGGCAATATCCGGATGCAATTCCCCTACTATAGCGACAGGTTTATCTCCGGCAAAGACACGGGTGGATTTTCCGGGATGAAGGAACTTCGTTTCCTTTTCAGGCGCGTACGATGCCTCGTTCAAACCAACGCACGCGAAAAGCGCCTCGATAATCCCCTTGGCGTCGTAAAAATCAACCCAGTCCTTGGGCCTGTTCCACGCTAATCCCTCTCTTAACCCGTACATAAGGCCTGCGAGCTTAAAGACCTCTTTGGGCTTTTTGCCGTCTGATTCGAATACAACCCTTCTCTCGAAGATGTTTACTTCTTCGTTCTTGTTGGAAAGATTAAGCTTGAGATTTTCAAGAAGCGAAGGCACGAGGCTTTGCCTTAAAACGCCTTGCTCTTCCGACAGAGGATTGGAGAGGCAAAAGCCGTCTTTACCGCCGTTGCTCGCAACCGAGAAAATATCCTTTGACACGAAACTGTAATTTATGACCTCGTTAAAACCGAAGTCCCGCAATGCCTCGCCCGCCCTTTTCTTCAAAAGAAAAAAACTTGACGGTTTTGCCGCGCCGATGGCGGCCTTGGGCAGGGTTACGGGGATTTTATCGTATCCGTTAATCCGCGCAGTCTCCTCGACGAGGTCTGCCTCACTTTTTATGTCTTGCCTGAATGAAGGAGGAGTAACGCCGAACGCATCATTCGCCGGTTTAACTTCCATGCCGAGCCTCATTAATATCGCGGCAACGTCTTGCTTTGCGATTTCGTATCCGAGCAAACCATTAGCCCTCTTGACGTCAAACCTTATGCTTATTGGACGGAACTTGTTCGAGTATTCGTCCGTCATTCCGGAAAGGCAGGTTCCGCCCGATATTTCGGTTATCAGGGCAGCGGCCCTGTCGAGGGTCTTGCCGATTGATTCGACGTCAACCCCCCTTTCGAACCTGTAAGAAGAATCCGAAGAAAGTCCGAGAAGCCTTGACGTCTTCCTTACCATTGATGGAAGAAAATGCGCGCCCTCGAGAACTATCCCGGTCGTAGAGTCCGTCACCTCGGAGGCCTTTCCTCCCATGACTCCGGCTATTGCCTGAGGGGTTCTTTCGTCGCTTATGACGAGCATTTCGGCTTTAAGATCCCGCTTTTTATTGTCTATGGTCGTAATCTCCTCGTTCTCTTTTGCCCTTCTTATAATGAGCCGTGCTCCGGCTATTTTGGCGACGTCGAAGGCGTGGAGAGGCTGCCCGGTCTCGAGCATAACGTAGTTGGTAACGTCAACCACGTTATTAACCGGCCTTACGCCCGATGCCTCAAGCCTTTTTCTGAGCCACTCCGGCGACTGTGCGATTTTAACTCCCTCTATAACCCGAAGCGCATATCTGCTGCAAAGCCCGCTGTCCTCGACGCTAACCTTAATCCTGTCGCTTGCTTTAAGACCACTATCTTTGAGATTTAT
>JBAQMW010000015.1:0-3229 GCA_049303155.1 Thermodesulfobacteriota bacterium
TTCGAAAGGGCGAGGTTATTGCGGGCTTGAACATGACCGGGTATAGCCTTAAGCGTAAACTCGTAATCTTCGATGGCCTTATCATAAAGACCTTTTTTCGCGTAGACATTTCCCCGGTTATAATGGATTTCGGCGTAATTACCCTCTCCGCCGTAATCCGGTTCAATGGTCAATGCTCTGTCATATTCCTTTATCGCCTCGTCGAGCCGTCCGAGCTTCTCGTAGGCAACGCCGAGATTTTTCCGGCCAATGGAAAAGCCGGGCCTAATCTTGATTGCGGACAAGTATTCGGCAATGGCAAATTCCGTCATCCCCCGCTTGTAATATATTACGCCGAGATTGTTATGCAGCCCGGATATGTCAGGCCCTATCCGCAAGGCCGTCCTGAAAGCCGTCTCCGCTTCGTCGAGCCGGTTCATGTTTAGATAGGCGTTTCCAATGGCGCTGAATACCCTCTGCTTCCGCGGCGAGTTGACTTCGGCGTCTTTCCACGCGCTCAATTCGTTTATCCACACGATGTTCCTGCCGTAGGTCAAGACAAAAAAGAATACGAGCAAAAGCGAAAATACGAGCGAACCGAGTTTATTTCTTCCGCGCCCTCCGGCTTCAACGTAGAGAATACCGTCCCCGTTAGCTTTTCGCACGCTCCCTCTCTCTTGTGAAAAACCCTTTAATCTCCCGGATTGCGCGGGCCGCCTTGTCCCGGCCCGGGTCCAAGGCGAGCGCCTTCTCGAAATGCGCTAAGGCCTCTTCGGGCATGCCTTTTTTTACATATACAAGCCCGATATTATAATGAGCGTCAACGTAATCCGGGTAAAAAGCAATGGCTTTTTTGAGTTCATCTTCGGCAGCGTCGAGCCGCCCAAGTTCGAGATTCGAAAGGGCGAGATTATTGCGGGCTTGAACATGGCCGGAAATAACCTTAAGCGTAAACTCGTAATCTTCAATGGCCTTATCATAAAGACCTTTTTTGGCGTAGGCGTTGCCCCGGTTATAATGGATTTCGGCATAATGCCTTTTTTCTTCGTAATCAGGCTCAAAACTCAGAGCAACCCCAAACTCTTTTATCGCCTCGTCAAGACGTCCGAGCCTCTCGTAGGCAACGCCGAGATTTTTATGGGCAGGTCCGTAATCAGGTCTTATTCTTATAGCCTCGACAAACTCGACCGTCGCTTCTTTCATGAAGCCGTCTTTGAAATAAAAAACGCCGAGATTATTGTGGCTGCTCTGACTCAAGGGGCTTTTCGCAGCGACGTCTTTCCAGAGAGTTATGCCGTCTTTCCAGAGAACATTCCTGCCATAGGCGGCGGAAAAAAACACGGAGGCAATTAAAATGAAAATCCACAAAGCCGTATCTTTTACCATAATTACGGCGCCTTTTCCACCTGCCTTGTTAAAGATTCTTTAATCTCTTTGATCGCCAGGCGCGCCTTATCGTGACGCGAATCAAGGGCTAACGCCTTCTCAAAATGCGCAAGAGCCTCTTCGGGCATGCCTTTTTTCACATATACGAGCCCCATGTTATAACGGGCGTTAACGTAATCCGGATAAAAAACGATGATTTTTTTGAGTTCATCTTCGGCAATATCAAGCCGCCCCAATTCGAGGTTTGAACGAGCGAGATTATTGCCGGCCATCACATGGTCGGGCCGCTTCTTTAAGGCAGCCTCGTAATCCTCAATGGCCTTATTAAAAAGTCCTTTCATAGCGTAGGCATTGCCTCGGCTGTAATAAACTTCGGCATACTGCCAATCCGTGCCGTAATCCGGTTCAAGGGACAAAATTCTGTCATATTCCTTTATCGCCTCGTCGAGCCGTCCGAGCCTCTCATAGGCGGCTCCGAGGTTTTGCCTGGCGGCGAGAAAATCAGGGCTGTTCTTTATCACGGACAAATATTCGGCAATGGCTCTATCCGTCATCCCTCGCCTGTAATATACCACTCCAAGATTGTTATGCAGTCCGAACATCTCAGTCCCTTCTATCCGCAAGGCCGCCCTGAAAGCCGTCTCCGCTTCGTCGAGCCGGTTCATGTTTAGATAGGCGTTTCCAATGGAGTTGAATACCCTTTGCTTGCGCGGGGACTTGACTTCGACGTCTTTCCACGCGCTCAATTCGTTTATCCACACGATGTTCCTGCCGTAACTCAAAACAAGAAAGAACACGAGCAGAAGCAAAAATATAAACGCACCGAGTTTATTTCTTTCGCGCCCTCCGGCTTCAACGCAAGGAATATCGTCCTCTGTCATTTTTCGCGCGCTCCCCACGGCTTACCGCACTTAGGATATTTAGATACAAAAAAAGGCCGGGTTTCCCCGGCCTTTTTTTGTGACAACCTTTGACAACGCGAACGAAAATACCGGCCGCAAAAACGGTTTATATAGGCGCGGACTTGGTCATTGCGCCCTTATAATCAATTTGTGCGGTGGAAACGCTCCATGCGGTGGGACCACTCACTCCGAAGGTGCCGGTAGAGACAGTTATCGAGCCGGTGCACGCTACGCCCACAGTCTGACTATAGCCTCCTGAACCTAACTTTGTGCCGTCGCCAACTGAAGAGCAGTCTACCGTTGCGCCCGGAGAATCGACAAAGTACGCCTGAGACGCCGTGAACATGTTCTTCGCGTCTGAGTTAAGCGTTGCCGCGTAACCCCTCTTTCTGTAAGCCGAGAACTGCGGAATCGCTATGGCCGCGAGTATCGCTATGATGGCCACGACGATAAGCAACTCGACCAGGGTAAAGCCTTCTTCTTTCTTTGGATTGAATGACAGTTTCTGTAACATTTGCCTTCTCCTTTCGTTCAGGTTTTTTTGTTGATCTAAAGCCTTGGCAATATATCATGCAACTGTCATGCCAACTTTATTTATCCTGTAAAAACAGTAGCTTATAAATAAGGCCTTGTTATAAAAGCGATAAAAATGACAATTTACGTCATGCAAGTGACAAATTTTGTCATGCCTTCGTCTTTCGTAGGACAGAGCGGGGTACCCACCCCGAAGGGGAAGGGTCGTCCCTGCGGAAACAACGTAACAAAAACACGCAACCCTAAAGAGCCTGCCCCCGCAGGTAGTAAGCGGGGGGATTCCAAATTGCTCCAATAATCCCCTCTGTCTCCCTTTTATAAAGGGCAGGCGTCTTTTTACTTCCTCTCCCCAAAGGGGAGAGGGTAGGGTGAGGGGGAAGAAAGGCAGATAAAGAAAATTACAGACCCCTCACCTCAGTCCTCTCCCC
>JBAQMW010000016.1:0-6749 GCA_049303155.1 Thermodesulfobacteriota bacterium
AGGTGGCGCTCGTGTCAGGGCCTTCGTATCTTCCCGCCCCTCCCGGGATAGCCCTCATAAAGGTGGAAAGCGCGGAGGAGATGAGAGAGGCGGCGATAAAATACTTCGAGAGAAGCACGGTAGTCATAATGGCCGCCGCGGTGTCGGATTTCAAGCCCAAGAAGAGTTATCCGAAGAAGGTGAAAAAGGGCGAGGTATTGGCGATAGAGCTTGAGAGAACCCCCGACATATTGAAGGAGATGGGCTCGGTTAAAAAAGGGCAGATGCTTGTCGGTTTCGCCCTTGAAACCGATAACCTCGTGGAAAACGCGAAACAGAAACTCCGCGATAAAAATCTCGACATGGTGATAGCAAATCCGCCTTTGGGGCTCAACAGCGAAGTTAACGAGGTTACGATAATAGACAGTTCGGGGAAGATGGTGTGCCTGCCGCCTATTGCGAAGGACGAGTTAGCCGAGATGATATTGGATAAGGTGGCGGAGCGGCTTAAGGAGTAGGCGGGGATACAGAGCGTTATAACTTTGCGCGACCCGCGCCGCGTCTCTTATTTTTTTCCTCTCCCCCGACCCGCCCTATGGGGCGGGTACCCCGGAGAGGGTAGGGTGAGGGGTCCCCCTGTTTTGTTCCGGCGCTCTGTAATGCGCATTTACTCACCGGATTGCCGGGAGTTTATTTCGTTTTATGTTTTTAAGATATGCGTCGAGGGGTTTTTTCCAGTTCTTGCCGCTTTTTTTTATCTCCCTTAATCTCTTGGCCATGACCTTGGCGTGCCGCAGGGCTTCTTTTCCGGTCGGGTCATTAAGAAGATGTTTTGCCTCTGTTTTCTTGGTGAGCACGTTTTTTATGGCCGCGAGACAGAGCGAGTCGTAGCGTTCCTTGTCTTTTTTGTCGAGCGTCCATTTGGACGCCGCCGAGAGTATGGCGAGCATAGCGTGCCATCTTTTTAGCCTTTGAAGGCTCATCATGCTCGAGAATATGGTCTTGTTGGTTTTGAACGAAAAAAGCGTGTCCTCGAGAGTCGCGCCGAGCAGCAGGTCGTTTTCTTTGTTTACCGAGCGCACCATCCGCTTTGGCACCTGCCATACGCGTCTGTCAACGAGGGAGTCGAACCTCATCTCCCAGTAAATGTGTCTTAGCAGCGGCGAAGAAAAATATTTAACCGTCATTTCCGGGATGAAGTGATTATGGGCTATCGTATCCGCCGCGAGATGGCTCAGGTAGCCGTAGGCGAAGGCGCGTTGCGAATCGTTTTCGGCTTTTTTGAGGAGCTTCCAGCCGAATCTCCAGTTGTGGCAGTGTTTTAACTCTTCGGCAAGATTTTTAGCAACCACTATGTCGGCGCTTATGTTGCCGTAGATGAAGTCGAAGGAATATCTGCCTATGACCGAGGCCACATCAACGGGGAGTTTCGAGTAGGTTTTGAGTATGGAAAGGCTGAGTTCGATGTGGGTCGCCGGGCCCCATGCAAAGGCATTTTCGGGAATAAAAAATATTATTGCTAATAGTACGGCAACCGCGATATACATTCATAATATGGTAACTTAACGGACATTGCATGTAAAGGCAAAACAGGTTATGAGAGTTTGAGGGTGCAAAGGGTTTTTTTTCGGCGGGTTCAGGTTTGCAACCTGAACCAAATATTTCGTATAGAGCAATCACGAACTTAAAGGAGCAGGTTGCAAACCTGCTCCCACAAAGAGGTTAGGCGGTGTGTCTTTTTTCTCCTCCCCCGGGGTACCCATGCTCAAGCATGGGTCTGGGGAGGGTAGGGTGAGGGGGTTTTTATGGACGTCTTAAACGACATAAAAGAACGCCTGGAGTTCCTGAAAGAGATGGGCGTTACCACATTGCCGATAAGCATGGCGCAGTCCGCGCCTCTTTCCGAGAGGGTGAGGCAATGCGAAAAGTGCGGCCTTTCCTCGGAGCGGATAAACGCCTTGCCCGGCGCCGGAGGAACGGCGCACGGGATAATGTTCGTTTCAATGATGCCCTCCGAAGAAGAAGATTCTACGGGCAGGCTATTTTCAGGTAAGGCCGGCGAGTTGCTGCTTCTTATAATTACGGGCGCGTTCAAAATGACAAGAGACGACGTTTACGTTACGAACGTTATTAAATGCAGGGGCGCGGGAGGCCGCCTTCCGTCAGCGGAAGAGATAACTGCGTGCCTGCCGTATCTTGAAGAAGAAATCAACGCCGTCCGTCCGAAGGTCATAATAACCCTTGGCGACGGAGCAATAAACTCGCTTCTTAACAGAAGCGAAGGGGCGGCAAGGCTTCGCGGAAAATTTTACTCTTATAAAGGGATTAAGATTACGCCTATCTATCATCCCACGGAGCTTGTCGAAAAACCCTCTCTTAAAAGGGAGACGCATGAGGATGTAAAGATGGTCATCTCGGAGATTAATTCAATGGCGGGTATTGATGAAAAAGGACGATAATCCTCACGCGGGACATAGAAAGCGTTTGCGGGACAGATTTCTCAAATCCGGTCTCGAAGGGTTTCACGACTACGAGGTAGTTGAATTGCTTTTGACCTACGCCATACCGAGGCGCGACGTAAAGCCCATTGCCAAGAAACTCATCACACGGTTTGGCGGGCTTAAAGGCGTTTTCGACGCAACGTCAACCGAGCTTTCTTCGATAGAGGGCGTTGGAGAAAACGCGGCTATACTCGTAAGCCTCATAAAGGCCGCGAGCGCGGAGTATCTTAAAGAGAGGGCTATGAAAAAGGACGTCCTTCGCTCTCCGAAGGACGTGCTCGATTATCTCAAGATAATTCTTTCCGGCGAAAAGTTAGAAAAATTCCTCGCCATATATCTGAACGCCAAAAACGAAATCCTCTCCATAGAGACCCTTCAGGAAGGCACCATAGACCAGACCGCGGTTTATCCGAGGAAGGCGATGGAGCGTGCGCTCCGCCATAACGCGAAGAGCGTGATATTCGTCCATAATCATCCGAGCGGGGACGCGACGCCCTCCAAGTCCGATAAAGAACTCACCCGTAATCTCAACTCCGCGGCAAAGACAATGGATATAATCGTCCATGACCATATCATAATCGGCAGAAACACGCACGTAAGCTGCAAGGAACTTGGGTGGTTGGAGGGGTAGGGAAGTTTTCCCCCTCTCCCCTTGTGGGAGAGGGTAGGGTGAGGGGATGGACGTTTTAAAGAAGAAAGGAAGAAAAAGGGACGATTATAGATGCTCTGTAATTTAGTGCCAGAACTTTTATAATCACCTAAAATAATTATGAGTATTGGAAAACGAGTTAGTGAAGCACTGCTAAAATTGGATCAAACAGATTACGAAGGCGCATTAATTCCAATCTGTATTTCTGTCGCAGCTACTTCGACAAAAGAATATCCTACCCTAATAAAAGACAATGAAAAATACAAGGCATTTCTGCGCGATAATGTAGACATAATTACCCTTGCTGGTATTGGTATTATAATAAAAGGAGGAGTTGTATTTAAATTTTCAGACACTTCCATTAAGCATCCGACTGTTGCTGGTCAGGCCACATGGGATGAATTGCTTTATCATGCTGTTAGGTGTAACTTAATTCATGAAGCTGGATTGGGCTCAAAAATTATCTTTAAAGAAGGCAATACCATCGGGTTACTGGATAATGCAATATTGCTGCCTGCTGAATTATTGCAGGGTATGATTTTCGCGGTTATTGGTTCTATCTCTAACGTCAATGAACGTCTCGTAAAAAAATACACATGCACTTTCGGTAAGCAAATTGGGGATTTAGATACTCTATGGGGTGATAAAGCCAAGATCATGAGTCTTTTGACGCAAGCAGGTCCAAAAAGTCAGTAGGCAAAAAAGGCAAAAAAGCGGACAGATTTATTTTTGTCTGGATTCCCGCTCAAAAGACCGCGGGAATGACAGAAGGGGGCGGCTACGGGAATAACAAGAATAATGGCAAATCTACCTCTTTGAAATGGTTTTTCTCACGTAATCTTTCGCTTTTTTCACGGCGAGTCTTATGTTCAATCCTTTCGCAAGCCCCGTTGCTATTGCCGACGAAAGAAGGCATCCGGTGCCGTGGAATTTTTCTTTTCTTCCTTTAATGCGGCTACCCTTATAGAGATAAATTCTTTTTCCGTCAAATAGCGTATCAATCGGCGCACCTTCGAGATGACCTCCTTTTATAAGCACGCATTTTGCTCCGAAAGAGAGTATTTTTCGCGCCGCCTTTTCTACGTCGTCCGCATTTTTGATTTTTATCCCTGAAATGGTTTCGGCCTCTGATATGTTCGGCGTTATTATCGTAACGAGCGGCAGGAGGAGTTTTAGGCTTTTTATTCCGTTTTTCGCAAGGAGCCTGCGCCCGCTTGTTGACGCAAGAACCGGGTCGAGCACGACGTTCTTGAGTTTTCTTTTTTTTATGATTTTACGGACTGTCTCAACGTTTTCCTTTGTGCCGAGCATGCCGATTTTGATTGCGTCAACTTGGTATTCTTTAAGGAGCGTTTTTATCTGCTTTTGCAAAAGAGAAGCGCTCACGGGTTTGACTTCAAAGACTTTTCTGCCTGTTTGAACCGTAAGGGCGGTAATGGCCGAAAGACCCCTTACCTCGAACGAGGCGAAGGTCGAAAGGTCGGATTGTATTCCTGCAAGGCCGGTCGGGTCGGAGCCGCCGATTGTAAGGGCTGTTTTCATAGGATAGCGGGTTGCGAAGGTTTTGTTTTTTTGTAGCTCAGGGCTTTAGCCCTGATATGATGGCGCATATTTTTCTACGGCACGAAGTAGAGTATCGCTGATTGACCTACGCCTATCAGAAAACCCATCACTCCGCCGAGCCATTCTATGTGGCGGAGTTCTTTCGCTATGAAGTCTGTGAGAAGCCCCTCGAACTTCTTCAGGTCGAGGGCGTCTATTTTGGTGGCGAGCATTTCCTCGACGTCAACGTTTTCCGTGAATTTCTTGGCGAAGTCGCCTTTTCTGGCGTCCAAGTGGGTCAGTATGTCCTTTGTTATTATGTATTTTACGCGGTCGCTTATGTCTTCGGATACGAGTCCTATGAGCGGAATCTTGTGTATGTGCTTGAACCTTCCGTCTATTATGTCCTTTACGCCTTTTTCGACCTCGCTCTTCCAGTTTATCCCTTCGAGGGCCGCGGAGATGTCCGTGGAGGAGAGGAGTTCCGCCTCGATTGTCTTGGCGATGCCTTTGGCGATCTCCTTTCTTCTTTTCGGGATTATGCCCTGCACCTTCATGCCGAAGAATTTAATCGGGGCATGAGGGCGGAAGAGCAGCTTTATGGCTATGTAGTTGGTGAGCCATCCGATGAACGCGCCCGCTATGGGGGGTATGAGGTATTTGTATTCTATCATTGGAATCCGTCAAAGCGTCGTGAGGGCGGGATGTCCGCGAAAGGCGTATCAGAAGTTTTTTCTGTTTATCTCTTCCTCGAAGTATTTTTTGTAAAGCACGTCCCATTCGCGGCTTCCCTCCGGGACATTTCTCGAAAGGGAGCGTATCTTTTCTCTCGCAGCGGTGTCGGCGTCGTCTTCTATCTTGAGATACCCGGCGAGCACGCGCTTTATTTCGGTAAGGACCTTTTCGTCGTCAACGAAGTCAACGAGGTCGTCCTTCCATACGCCGTCGGCGATGAGGTGCGAGATGTGGGATATCCTGTCTTCGGAGAGTCTCAAAGCACTATGCCCCTTTCCCTCGCGAGTTTGGTTTTTACCATTGTGAACATCCTTCTGTGATCCACGCGCTCCGTGTCAATGGACGCGGAATGTTTTTGGAGTATGCCCTCCACCTCGCGGTCGAGGTCTTCCTCGGCCTTTATGTCGGCCGTAAACACATCCGTCATTTTCTTAAGCACGCTATGCTTGTCGGTTTTGAGCGAGATGAGTTCTTTTTTGACGAGGGTTTCGAGGATAAGCAGCGTTATCTTTTCTATCTGTTCGACCGTGAGTTTCATATATTGACTACTAAAACACAAAATGCGGCGGTATTCAAGTTCTTTGCCTGTTGACAGGGCATTTTTTTTGTGTTTTATTCTTTAAAACACACACGGAGGTTACGCTATGTCCATAAAGAAGGGTTATTTCAGGCTTATCGCCTCGTATCTCGCCGTATTCATATTCCTTGCCGCGGTAATACCGGCGAAGACTTACGCCTACGCAACGGAAAGCGTCGAGGTGTATTCGTCGAGGCAGGAGGACATGAATAAGGTTCAGAGGGCGCTTGAGTCCAAGATAGTCGGTGATAAGTTGGCGGAATTAGGGCTCACCAAGGACGAGGCAACGGCCAAGCTCGATAAACTTAGCGACGCTGAGTTGCACCAATTCGCCATGAACGCCGACAATATCGAACAAGGCGGCGGGATCATAGGGCTCGTCATCGGGCTTCTTATAATAGCGATACTTATCGTCGTGCTTTTGCAGTTGACCGACCACAAGATACAACTCAAGAAAAAGTAACACAACCCAAAAATAGACTTTAATTTTTGGGGGAAACCGGCAAGTGGGCTGCCAGACGAGACAGCGGACAATTTTTGAAACGAGCCGTATGTTCACGGATACGGTGAGGAGCAAAAATTGTCCGATAACAAAGTATGGCAGGCAAATCGCCGGTTTGTAAAATAGCGAGGTTTTTAATCGCTATTTTACGGAACGTTGGGACAATAAGTCTTATGCGTGTATTGCCCGTCTTTTTGGCTCTCGTCCTTGCCGGCTGCGCGACGTACGGCGTGGAGGACGTCGTGCGTTCGTCGAGCATTGAGC
>JBAQMW010000017.1:0-4735 GCA_049303155.1 Thermodesulfobacteriota bacterium
CGATTATAAGAGGAACGGAGTTTTCCCACTCGCGCATCCTCGTAAAGGGATGCCAGACGCGGAGCTTGTCGAGAGAGCGGAGCCGGGCGGAAGTCTTTTTTCGCATCTCTTAACGCCGCCTCAGTAGTTGAATTTTATTCCGGCGTCTTTTCTCTCGTCCGGGTTTATCTGCCAGAGGTCTTTTTTCTTGTATGCGAGAAGATTCGCCACCACTATGTCCGGTATTCTCTCTATGCGGATGTTATGGATGTTCACGGATTCGTTAAAAAGTTCGCGCCTGTCCGATATTTCGTTTTCGAGTTCCGTAACCCTCGATTGGAGTTGTCCGAACCTCTTGTCCGCTTTGAGTTCGGGGTAGTTTTCAGAGACCGCGAAAAGGGATTTTAACGCCTCGGTCAGCATGCCCTCGGCCTTGCCTCTCTCCGTCATCGTGTTTGCCCCGGCCATGATGTTTCTCGCCTTTATCACTTTTTCGAGGGTTTCGGCCTCGTGTCTCATGTAGCGTTCGCACACCGCGACGAGTTTAGGCAATTCGTCGTAGCGCTGCTTAAGGAGCACGTCGATGTTGCTCCACGCCTTTTCGACGTTGTTTTTTATCGTTACGAGTCCGTTATAGATTATGACGAAGTAGATTATCAAAGCCGTTGCCACTAACGCCGCTACGACTACTACAGCCAATATTCCATACGCCATATCTCCGCCTCCTCAGCCGGTTTAGAGTAAGTTATTTATTATATTTATTAGATACCACAAAAGACGGCTTTTTTCCACGACTTCCGCCATCCGGACCGTTCCCCATGCGGCAAGAGCTATTCCGAGCGTCAAAAATACAGGTATCCGCCAGCTCATCGAGGCGAGCATATCGGCTTCGCTCGAATCCGATATGTAAAAAAGCCCTCCCGAGGGATGTTCTCCGACCTCGATGTCGTCCTTTGGCGCGGCCTCCGTTGCCTCAGTTGTCTGCTCTTCCTCTATGGAGCGTCTCGCCTCGTCCCATTCTTCCGCGCTTATTTTGCCGTCGTTGTCAGCGTCGTATCTCTTTAAGGCCGAAGGGTCGTTTTTAAGCGCCATGAGCCTCGAGAGAAAACTCTTTTTTCTCTCGTCCGCGCTCAGGGTAACTCGTTTGGCGAAACCCATGACGTAGAGCGGCCGGCCGATGGGTATGATAGTCTCGATTACCTTCGTGTTGCCCGCCGTTAAGACGCCGAGATACGGCATATTAAATTCTTCCGCGCGGAACGAGAAAGAGTTTTTCTCGCCCGCCGTCAGTATGGCGCCCGAGGGATTTACGAGCGTCCTTCCTGTCTTGTCCTCGATAAGGAACGGGACATCCCCGCTGTCGCCCAACCCCTTGAGGATGTCGCGCTCTCCCTCGGAGGTCTTGCGTATTTCATACATTGCGTACGAATACCGGACGCAGTCAATATGGCTGAACGGAGATTTCAGAAAATATTTCTGCCGCGCCGTTCCGCGGATTTCCACCTCTCCCATCGGCATTGTGCCTATATTGCTTGTAGGGCAGTTCTCGATTATCCTTTTTCTGCGAAGAAGCGTAAGGGAGTGGACGAAGAGGATGGCTCCGGCGGCCGCGAGCAGAGGATTGACGGATTCGGCGACTTGCTCGAAAATAATCGAGGCCGCGATTATCGCGGCGAGCGGGTGGATTATGAACGGGGGGCCTAAAAACTTTACGAGTCTTCCGTAGCGCGTAATGAATCTTGAGATGCTTGCGCCCCTTAAACCTATGAAGCCTCTCGACGTAAATCGTGGCGGATTGGGCGGAGGCGGCAGCGTGATTATCCCGGGTAAGGGCTTGTTCGGGCCCGGCTCGGTTTTTCGGGCAAGAAGCGGCCCGGTAAGGAATATCCCGCCGAGTTCTTTCAATACAGGTATTTCGGCTTCAGCCGCGAATTTTTTAAAAACCCCTTTTTTGCAAGCGAGGAATACGAATCCCGAATAAACCGTGAACTCGCGGAGAAAGTCTTCCGTTGAAGCTATGTCCTCCGTTTTTACGAACGGCAGGCTGTGCCCCCCGAATCCGGTGTCGAGAAGCGCGGTTCCGGCCACTCTTTTTATCTCCTTCAATATAAACTTCAGATTTTGCGCCGCCGATTGTTTGTTATCTTCGCCTAAAGAGGCGTAGTTGAACCTCGCTCCCTCTATCTTTAAGCACGCTCCGTTGTCTCCGGAATAGACGTGCGCGACGGGGTTGTTCGATAGTATGAAATCCAAAGTAGCCTCGCTGAAATCCCCGTCCGGATTAATGGCCTTTCGGCCTATGTCTTTGTCTCTTATGGTTTTGAAGGCCGGGGTTGAAATAACGATGAGGCATTTTTGCCCCTGTCTTATCGTAAAGACCGGGAGAGAGTCGCGGGAGAGAAATTCGATATTGTTTTTTTCTATCTCGATTGAAACAGCCCTGTTCGGCTTTTCGAGCGAGAGGAGTTCTTTTTTCGACACGACGCCGGCGGGGACGCCGGCTTTTTCTATCTCTTTCGCCATGTCTTCGAGAAGGTTACGGTCGCTATGGGCCCTTACGACCCGAAGGTCCTTGCCAATCAGGTTTTGTTTCAGGCCGGCCTTGTCAAATCCGGGCAGTAAGGAGAGTTTTTCGACGAAAGATTCGGCGGCCGCGGCGTTTTCGGAAACAGGCCTTATGAAGAGATAACTCTGATCGTCGTATAAGTTCACGGTTTCTTGCATGAGACGAATAGTACCTCGTATGTGGCCCTTACGCCGTTCGGCCCTTTGTGCGCTTTTTCGTATTCCTTGAATACCGTTTTAAGAAGTGCGCCTCTTCCGAGGCTTTTTTCCCCTTCTGTATTGGGGTTTTTCGCGCCTATTCGCTTAAGCGTCCTCAATAGTTCGGCTGCGTCTTTATAGTATAGGGGTACGCTCTTTCTTTCAATCTTTATGTCAACGAAGCCAGCCTTGTTAAGCAAACCAACGAGTTCTTCGGAGCCTTTGAATTTCATGAAAGGCGGCAGCCCGTTTCTGCCCGCGAGAAGAGCGGCCTTGGTTACGCTTTCCCTGAGTTCAATGAAAGTGCCGGGGCCTAAGGTCGAGAAGACAAACCTTCCGTCTTTTCGAAGCGTTCTCAGGCATTCGGTAAAGGCTTTTTCCAAAGATGCGCTCCACTGGTACGCGAGGTTCGAGGCGACAAGGCAAAGGCTTTCGCTTTTAAAGGGCAGTGATTCGAGGTCTGCCGCGAAGAGGCGGATTTCGCGATGGAGGTTTTCCCTTGATAGAGCAAGCATGTCCTTTGCCGAATCAATCGCCAAGACCTTTGCGTTAGGATAAAGCCGCGTCATCTTAAAGGCAAGCCCTCCGGTGCCGCATCCAACGTCGAGCGCGGTCGAAACGCCTTTTTCCGGAAGGTACGCGAGAAGCATGGAGCGAACGTCGTTTTGAAAATCGGAGTTTTGGTCGTAGGTTTTTGCGGCCTTTGAAAAAGACCTTCTAACCGTTAATTTGTCAAGACAAGCCTTCATAAGCCCTTCGTAAAGCCGTCGAGTATCGCCTTGAATTTTACGGGCTCGCTGACGAACGGCGCGTGGCCTGAGGATTCGAAAACCGAAAGGGAAGCATTTTTTATTGTCTCTTTCATGTAGAGCGCGGCCTGAAAGGGCGTTATCGCGTCCTGCCTTCCGTGGACTATAAGGACGGGGATTTTCAATAAAGAAAGTTTTCCCCTCAAATCCGAGTTCATCAAAGTCTTAAGTGAATTTATTACGCTCTCTTTATGTAAAAAAGAAATACCCTCGTTCATGCGCCTTACGAAAGTTCCCGCCTTTTCGTGTTTGAGTTCTTCTTCCGTAAAGTTAAGCGAATAAAACCTCGCGAGAGTTCCCTGAAAATCATCTTTTAAATCCGTAAGCATTTTTTTTACGACGGATGTTTTTTGCGCCCACGGGAAATCGTCTTTAATCGTGAAGCACGGGCTTACCCCGATAAGGACGAGGGCCTTGAAAGCGGCGGCATCGGTTGATGCCGTCTCGATGAGAATATTTCCTCCGAGAGACCAGCCGATTCCTATTACGTTTTTTTCGTCTTTCAATTTCGCCGTAGTCTCGGCTATTGCCGGCTTAAGACACGCCTCGCTCCATGTTCCGGCCGAGCCGTGTCCCGGAAGGTTGATTACTTCGCCTTTTCCGGCTATGCCTTGCCATACGCTCGCATTCGTCGCCCATCCGTGCAGAAATATCCTTTTATAAGCCTTCTTCATGCAGGACTTCCTTAATGGTTTTTATGGCGAATTCGATGTCCTCGTCCGTATGCCCGGCCGTTAGCGTAAGGCGAAGCCGTGACGAGTTTCCGGGCACGGTGGGCGGCCTTATGCCTTGCACGAAAAGCCCTTTCGTAAGGAGTTTTCTTGAGATTGCCATTGTCTTTTCCGCGTCTCCTATGACGACCGGTATTATCTGGGTGGAGCTTTTTAGGGTGTCGAAGCCTTCTTTATTCAAAGCCTCCCTCACTCTTGCGGCGTTCTCGATGACCTTTTTTCTTCTCCACGGCTCTTTTTGCATTACGCCTATGGCGGCTATCGCGGCGGCGCATATCGAAGGGGGGAGCGATGTCGTGTATATGAAAGGCCGCGCCTTGTTTATGAGAAGAGTTTTAAGTTTTTCGCTTCCTACTGCGTAGGCTCCGAACGCGCCGATTGCCTTGCCGAGGGTTCCCATCTGTATGACAAAGGTTACCCCCTTTTCCAAAGGGGGGTTAGGGGGGATTAAAG
>JBAQMW010000018.1:0-2718 GCA_049303155.1 Thermodesulfobacteriota bacterium
CAGTATACCCACACCCCCTGCAAACAACACACCCGTCCGCGTGCTCCACCGTGCCGCCACAATCCGGGCAGGCTCCTCTTTTTTGCATCATGCCGCCGCTTGCTAACGTGAAGGGGAGTCTTACTGACTCGCCCGCCATTCTCGCCATGTCTTCGCGCCCGACCATCAAGGAATCTCCGAGGCTTCTCTTGAACCCGGTGTACCACTCAAGAGCCTGAGCCATTGCGTCGGAACAGGAAAGGACTTTATTTTCTCCGAACCCTACCGGAAGGTGGCAGCTTATGCCGCGCATCTGGCTTAAAATCTCGACTGAATCAATCCCGCCCCTTAACGCCAAGGAGGCAAGCCGTCCTATGGCCTCGCACTGAGACGTAGCGCACCCTCCGGCCTTGCCCATCTGGGTGAATATCTCGAACGGGCGGCCTTCCGGGTCTTCGTTTATCGTAACGTAGAGATTGCCGCACCCTGTCTTCATGCGTTTTGTAACTCCGAAGGCGACTTCGCTTCTTGGTCTTGGTTTTTTATTGGCTTCAATATCAATTGCCGCTTCCTTAATTGCCTCTTTTTTAGCCGAAGCCCCTGCTGTCAATACCTGACTGTCTCTTGAGCCGTCCCTGTAAACCGTAACTCCCTTGCACCCTAACTTATAGGCGAGAGAATAAACCTCGGCCACATCTTCTATCGTCGCCTCTTTCGGGAAATTGACGGTCTTGCTTACGGCGTTATCCGTGTATCTCTGGTATATGGCCTGCATTCTTATGTGCCACTCCGGGGATATGTCATGCGCCGTAACGAACACCGCGCGAACGTCTTCCGGAACCTCCGGCGCGTCGTGGAGGTCGCCGCTCTTGGCAATCTTTTTTATGAGTTCAGGGCTGTAAAAACCCCTCTCCTTCGCGATTTCCTCAAAAAGAGGATTCACCTCAACGAGTTCCGTTCCCTCCATGACAGTGCGCGTGAAGGCGATGGCGAATATCGGCTCTATGCCGCTCGAGGTGGCGGCTATTATCGAGATGGTGCCGGTCGGGGCGATGGTGGTTACGGTGGCGTTACGAACCTTGTCCTTTTCATTACCCGTGTCGTAACTTGAACCTTTGAAATTAGGGAAGGCTCCCCTCTTTTGCGCGAGTTCCCTCGACGCCTCTCTGCCCTTCATCTGTATGAAGCCCATGACGCTTTCGGCGTTCTTCAAGGCCTCTTCGCTGTTATACGGAATGCCAAGCCTTATAAGCATGTCGGCAAAGCCCATGACGCCCAAGCCGATTTTACGGTTGCCTTTGGTCATGTTCTCGATTTCTTTTATGGGATAGCGGTTCATCTCTATGACGTTATCGAGAAAATGCACCGCCCTCTTGACGGTCGTCTCAAGCTTGTCCCAATCTATCGAGTAGGCCGCGTCTCCGTGGCCGTTGCCTGATTTTTTGAGCATTCTGCTCAGGTTTACCGAGCCTAAGTTGCAAGACTCGTACGGCAAAAGCGGCTGCTCGCCGCAGGGGTTCGTCGCTTCTATCGCGCCTATGTGAGGGGTCGGGTTGTCTCTGTTTATCCTGTCTATGAATACGATGCCCGGCTCGCCGTTGCTCCACGCCATGTTCACGATTTTATCGTAAACCTCTTTTGCCTTGAGCGTTCCGGCCGTTGCGCCGTTCCGGGGATTCCTGAGTTTATACTCGCCGTTTTTTTCGACCGCTTCCATGAACTCCTCGGTTATGGCGACCGAGATGTTGAAGTTATTGAGTTTCGCGTTATCCTGCTTGCAGGAGATGAAGTTCAAGATGTCGGAATGGTCAACCCGGAGCATTCCCATATTGGCGCCGCGCCTCGTGCCGCCCTGCTTTATGGCCTCGGTCGCGCTGTCGAATACGGTCATGAAAGACACCGGCCCCGAAGATATGCCCGAGGTGGAGCCGACCATGTCCCCTGAGGGACGGAGGGACGAGAACGAAAAACCGGTTCCGCCGCCTGATTTGTGTATGAGGGCGGTGTTTTTAAGGGCCTCGAAAATGCTCTCCATGGAATCGCCAATAGGTAAAACAAAACACGCGGACAACTGCTGGAGTTCGCGTCCCGCATTCATCAGGGTCGGAGAGTTGGGAAGGAAATCCAAAGAAGCTATCATGCCGTAAAATTCCCTTGCCGCCTCGTCGAACGCCCCGGCGTTATTAAAACGCTTTTCGGCCTCTGCTATGTTAATGGCGACCCGCCAAAACATGTCCTCGACCACCTCTATTGCCTTGCCGTTCGAATCTTTCTTAAGATAGCGTTTTTCAAGGACTTTTCTAGCGTTATCGCTTATTCCTGCCTTAAAGGGGTATGGCGTTGTATTACCGGTATTAATTGGTTCCTTCTTTCTTGCGGGTTTTTTCCCGGCTGTCTCTTCCGAAGCGTTAAATAAACTCTTTTCCATGTTCTTCTACCTCACTTTTTTTATTAGCCTTTATATGCCCGAATCTATGTCAAAGGTTGCGGAACCAATTGATTTTAAAAGGAAATCACACTATACATATAGTGGGATTGGCATATTAGACCACAACATATAGTAGTTGTCAAGGGGAATTTGGTCCTTGCGGACGGCACAATAAATCAATAAACCCCTATGGCCAACATAACTATAGAGTAAGTTAAAGCATTATGGGTGCAGAGCCTGTCCCCGCCCGCCTACAGGCGAGGTCTCGCCCGCCACAGGCGAGGCGGACAATCTTAAGCAAGGAGGTCACC
>JBAQMW010000019.1:0-9834 GCA_049303155.1 Thermodesulfobacteriota bacterium
CGGGGAGAGGAGGTAAAGACAAAAGGGTAAAGGTAAAGAGAATCGGCGGATGATAACCTTAAAGATAAACAATAAAGAGATAACCGTAAGCGACGGCACGCTCATTTTGGACGCCGCCAAAGAGGCAGGGTTCGACATTCCGACCTTCTGCTATCAGGCGCGGCTCTCGGGGCTCGGAAGCTGCAGGATGTGCTTGATAGAGATAGAGGGGCAGAAAAAGCTCCAGCCCGCGTGCATAACCCCGGTCATGCCCGGAGTGAACATCCTTACGGAGTCAAGTTCGATTTCGTCCATGAGGTCGGCGATGCTCGAGATGCTCCTCTCGAACCACGCCCTCGATTGTCCGGTCTGCGACAAGGCCGGCGAGTGCGAGTTGCAGGACATGGTTCATAAGCACGGGCCGAGGAACGGAAGGTTTGACGAGGTAAAAATACGCTTTCACGAGAAAGATTACGCCATAAGCCCGGTCATAGTGAAGAACTCCAACAGATGCGTCCAGTGCACGAGGTGCGTCCGGGTTTGCAGGGAGATTGTCGGAAGGGGAGTTTTGGGGGTAATGGGCAGGGGCGCACATCAGGAGGAGACGAGTTTTAGGAAGACCGAACTCGACTGCGACCACTGCGGCATGTGCATAGAGGTCTGTCCGGTCGGGTGCTTTATGAGGCGGCCTTACAGGTATAAGGCAAGGCCGTGGGATTTAAAAAGCTCCGATACGGTCTGCCCTTATTGCGCGACAGGCTGCAGGATAACAGTGCAGTCAAGGAACGGAGAGGTCGTCCGCTCCATAGCGCGGAACTCCAACGGATTCAACGCGAACATGCTCTGCGCGAGGGGCAGGTTCGGTTACGACATAACCAACTCCGCGGACAGGCTCCGAACGCCTCTCTTGAGAGGTAACAACGGGTTCGAGGCCATTTCGTGGGAGAGGGCGATAGAGATTGTTAAGCAAGCCCTTATGAGGCCCGCCCCGGAAAAGGTCGGAGGCGTCGCATCGGCGCGTCTTACCAACGAGGAGCTTTATCTTTTTCAGAAATTTATGAGAAAAGTGGTGAAGACGCCTAACGTGGATTCCTCTTCAAGGTGGGACGCCGCGACGGTTGCCTCGTTCATATCGGCTACCGGCATGGCCGAGGGCCCTATGACGGCTTACGAGTGCATGGAATCGGACATGACTTTCATAGTCGGCTCTCAGATATCGGACGAAAACCCTGTTACCGATTACATAGTAAGGTATGTTTCCGCAGCCGCGAGGAAGGCCGTGGTCATCGCCTCGCCCCGCGCGATGAAGTTGGATTCCTCGGCGCACCTCCGGCTCAGGCATCTTCCGGGAAGGCTCGGAAGCCTTCTGCTCGCGATTGTCTCGTCTCTGCATAAAGACAATTCCGCGAAACTTGCCGGCGTAAAGGGAATCGAGGCAATAAATACCGCTTCTTTCGAAGAACTTTTAAAGTCTTGCGGCGCCGAGGCATCGGACATAGACGCCTTAGTCGGGCGTTTTAAGAGGGCCGAGACAATAAGCATCATGGCGGGGACGGATTTTTTGAGGTATAAGGAAGGCTCCTTTGCATTGGGTCTTCTTATTTCGTCTCTTAAGGCCTTCGGCAAGAAAGTCAGGGTATTGCCGCTTCTCGACAGGTCTAACCAGAGGGGCGCTTGGGATATGGGAGTAAGTCCCGGTTTCGGCCCGGGCTACGGAGCCGTCTTGCCGGGATTATCGTGCGAGGAGATGCTTGAAAAAGCAGCTGCGGGAGAGATGGACGCGCTCTACGTCGTCGGAGAGGATATAGCGGCGATGTACCCGGACGAGGCCTTTGCCAAGGCCGCTCTTTCAAAGGTCAAGTTTTTGGCGGTGCAGGCTGGTTTTATGACAGAGACCGCGAAGTTGGCTCATCTTGTATTGCCTTCGGCCGTGTTCGTCGAAAGAAGCGGCACCATGACGAATCAGGAAGGAAGGATTCAATCGGTTTATCCGCTTGTTAACGCGCCGGGCGAGGCTAAGACGGATTTCGACATAATAGCCTCTCTTTTTGATGCAACGGCTTCGATTGGCGCTTCGTCGAGCGCGGATGTTTTTGAAGAGATAAAGAAAGAAGTTTCGTCCTACGCCGGAGCGGAAATGTCCTCAAGCGGCGCGCTTGCGTCGATGCCGACCAATGCTCCGCATGGGTACCCCGGCGCGAAGGGCGTCATGGTAAAGGCTTCGGTTCCCCCCTTTTTCAAAGGGGGGTCAGGGGGGATTTCGGATAAAAGGCTTGCCTTTGCCGGCGATAAGCCGGAGCCGGGCGTTCCGTTCAAGACCGGCGACGTTAACTCTTATATCCTCGTTACCGGAAATCACCTTTATCATTCAGGCCGTCTTTCAAGCAGGTCAACGATACTCAGCGGGCTTTTGAAGGAGCCCATCGTCGAGATAAGCAAACTTAGGGCCGACGGGCTCGGCCTTTCGGACGGAGCCTTGGTCGTTGTGAGCGGAAACGGATTCAGCGCCAAGTTCGCATTGAGGGTCAAGAAAGATTCCATAAGCGACGTTTGCTTCATACCGGAGAACTTCGTTGGCGCCACTGTGAACAGGTTTTTCAAAAAGGGAGAATTAATACCGACAGTCAACATAGCGGCTTTTAAGGGATGACCGTCGAAAACAAGCGGTTGATGGTAAGAATAAAACAAGGGTAGGACAGGCGTCCCGCCTGTCCTTATATGTTGACGGTAATCGGTGGACGGTAATAGACAGGCGGGACGCCTGTCCTACGTAAGAGGAGGGAATTTATGGTAGACCCGAAGATGCTCGGAAACATCCCGTTCTTTACCGAGTTTAGCGATAAAGAGCGCGAGGTGGTCGCTAAGATGCTCGGGAAAAAAGAATATAAGCGCGGCGAGACCGTCTTCTCCGAGAGTGAGGACGGAGAATCGCTTTACGTGCTTAAAAAGGGCGAGGTAAAGGCCTGCAAGGTGTCTCCCGACGGGGAACTCTTCACTCTTACGTTAATGAAAGAGGGGGAGATATTCGGAGAGATGAGTTTTCTTGACGGAAGGCCGCGTTCCGCGACCATCGTCGCCGTTTCGGACATAGAGGTTTTGGTTCTCGAAAGAAAAGATTTTGAAAAGATAGTGGAGGCCCACCCGTGGGTGGTGTATAAGTTCATGCGGAACGTCGTCTTCACCGTGCATTCCATAGTGCGCGGCATGAATACGCGCTACATGGAGATGATAAATTACATGTGGGGCAGAAAAAGATAAGAGCGGCATGGGTCGGGCGGTTAAACGTAACTCAACCCTTCAGGGTTGACGTATCAAGGCTAAAGCCTTGAGTTACAAAAGACCATATCAAACGTAACTCAACTCTTTAGGGTTGAGAGTGTGTCCCGGAATTAGGGAAAGACAGGCATGATAATAGATATCGCCATATTGCTTGAGATATTCATAATCATCGTAAAGGTGATGATTATCGCCGGAGCGCTCTTCAGCCTTCCCATGCCTCTTACGTGGATAGAGAGGAAGGTCGCTGGGCATATTCAAGTCCGGCTCGGGCCCTTTAGGGTCGGGCCGCATGGGATACTTCAGCCCCTTGCCGATACGATAAAGATGCTCCTCAAGGAGGACGTCGTCCCTTCGGGCGCCGATAAGATTCTCTTTAAGCTCGCTCCGCTCATATCCCTTGTGCCCATGTTTTTGATATTCGTGGCTGTGCCGTTCGGGGAGTCTGTTACTCTGCCTTACGTCGATAAAGAGATAACCCTTTATCTTTCCGACATGAACATGGGGATTTTATACGTGTTGGCGGTCTCCGGCCTTTCGGTATACGGGTTGATATTCGGCGGCTGGGCATCGAACAGCAAGTACGCCCTCTTGGGAGGGCTTCGTTCCAGCGCGCAAATGATAAGTTACGAAGTCGCGCTCACGTTCGCCGTCATAGGGGTCGTGATGATTTCCGGCTCTCTCTCTCTTCTCGATATCGTAAAGAGCCAGTACGGAGGGGTGTTTCATTGGAACGTGTTTTATCTTCCGGTCGGGCCTGTTTGGTTCGTGATATTCCTGATAGCCGGCCTTGCGGAGATGAACAGAATCCCCTTCGACCTTCCGGAGGACGAAGGCACTCTCGCGGCCGGGTTTCACACCGAGTACAGCGGCATGAGGTTTTCTTTCTTCGCTCTCGCCGAATACGTCGCCATGACCTCGATCGCCGTATTGACGACGGTTCTTTTCCTCGGAGGATGGGACGACCCGTTCGGCATGGGGATTTTCCCCGGGATATTCTGGTTTATGGGCAAGACTGCCTTTCTCATATATTTTTTCATGTGGGTAAGGTTCACCATACCGCGCTACCGCTACGACCAGCTCATGAACATAGGGTGGAAGATATTGATACCAATCGCGATGCTTAACGTCCTCGCGACTGGATTCCTGAAGATATGGGTGTCATGAAAAAACCGTTCAGCATAGTGGATTTGGCGAAGAGGATATTCTTCGTGGATTTCATAAAGGGGCTTTCCCTCACCCTCCGGTATAACGTGTCGAGGAGCGTAACGCTTCGCTACCCGGACGAGGAGAAGTGGGTGCCGTACAAGAGGTTTAGAGGCAGGCACACGCTTAACAGGGACGAGAGAGGCAAGGAACTCTGCGTGGCGTGCGAGCTTTGCGTCAAGGCCTGCCCCACGAACTGCATAACCGTAGTGCCGATGGAGGACAAAAGCGGACGGGGCATATCCGACAGGATAGCGGAGGTTTGGACGGTAAATCTCGTAAGGTGCCTTTTCTGCGGATACTGCGAGGACGCCTGTCCGACTACGGCCGTCCGGCTCGGCAGGGACTTCGAGCTTGCCTGCTCGGACAAGAGCTGCACGTTTTTCTCCAAGGAAGAACTGCTTCTGCCGGAGAGCACCCCCTGGTATTTCAAGGGGGGCGTCGTCGTGGCGGCTCGGCTCGGCAAGGATAAGGTTAAAGGAGTTCCTGTCATAGCGGCGGATTTTGAAAAACAAAAGCCCGATTGGTGGCAGAGGGCTAAGTAGAGCGGGATATGGAGTCCCTGCGATAAGAGTGGTTAATCTGTCATGCTGAACCCTGAAATGAATTCAAGGTGACAAAATGCGGGGCTTGGAATAACTATGGAAAAACTATTCTTTATAATGTTCGCTATAACCGCGGTAGTCGCGGCCTTAGCGGTAATAAGCCTTAAGAACCCGGTGCACAGCGCCCTCGCGCTCATGGTGGCGTTCTTTCAGGTGGCGTGCATATTCGTGCTCCTCCGGGCGCCCTTTTTGGCGGCGGCTCAGCTTTTCATATACGTCGGAGCGGTAATGGTGATATTTCTCTTCGTCGTATTGGTGCTGGACATGAAAAAGGCGACGCTTGAGGTCTTTCCGCGGCTTAACAGGTGGTTCGCCTACGTGGTGTCCCCGCTCTTGGCCATAGAGTTTTTTATCGTAATACGCGGCAACTCCTTTAAAGACATGCGGCCGCCGAGCGAGGCCGAGACCACGGTCAAAGAGTTCGGCAAAGCCCTTTTTACGGATTACCTTCTTCCGTTCGAGGTGGTATCCGTGCTTTTGCTGGCCGCTATGGTCGGCGCGATAGTCATGGCGAAAAAGAGATGGAGTTAAGGTTACCCCCTTTTACAAAGGGGCTGGGTTCCCGTTGCCGCAACACATTGCAACGGGAAGCGGGGGGATTAAGGATATGATTCCGGTTACGTGGTATATGGCGCTCGGGCTCGCTCTTTTCGTCATAGGGGCGTCCGGGGTGCTGCTTCGGAAAAACATAATAATAATGCTCATGAGCGTCGAGCTGATGCTTAACTCGGTGAACATAAACCTTGTCGCGTTTTCGTACTATTTAGGCGACATGAGAGGCCAGATGTTCGCGGTCTTCACCATAACCGTGGCTGCGGCCGAGGTCGCCGTTGCCCTGGGCATACTGATAGCGCTCATGAGGCAGAGAAACGTATTCAACGCCGATGAAATGGATTCCTTGAAGGGGTAGGTATGGAGTTTCTTCTCGATTTGCCGATTATTAAAGGCCATATACTGAGCGTCATAATATTCCTGCCGCTTCTGGCCGTGGCAGCGCTTCTTTTCGTGAGAAACGACAGAGCCGCGCGCCTGATAACGCTTATTGCCATGATTGCGGACTTTATCCTTACCATACCTCTTCTCTTGCGCTTCGACAAGGGAACCGCCGCAATGCAGTTCGTCGAAAGAGGCGAATGGATACCGAGTTTTAATATCGAGTACTATCTCGGAGTGGACGGCATAAGCGTGCTATTCATATTCCTTACCGGCCTCATAGGATGGATATGCGTTTTGGCCTCGTGGACGTCGGTTGAGAAGCGCGTAAGAGAGTTCATGATAACGCTCCTTGTGATACAGGCCGCGATGATGGGGGTTTTCGCATCTCTTGATTTTTTCCTCTTCTACATATTCTGGGAGGCCATGCTCATACCCATGTATCTCATAATAGGGGTTTGGGGCGGGCCGAGGAGGGTGTATGCGGCAATTAAGTTTTTCCTCTACACCTTGGCGGGAAGCATATTGATGCTCGTCGGCATCATCGCCCTTTACTTCGCGGGAGGAAGCACCTTCGACATACCGCTTCTCATGACAAAGGAATACGCCTTCGGCTTTCAGGCCTTTGTCTTCGTTTTATTTTTCATCGCCTTCGCCATAAAGGTTCCGATGTTTCCGTTCCACACGTGGCTGCCGGACGCGCACGTCGAGGCCCCGACCGCCGGGAGCATTATACTCGCCGCGGTGCTGCTTAAGATGGGCACGTACGGGTTTTTGAGGTTTTCCTTCCCCATGTTCCCGGACGCGAGCCTCTATTTCGCAACCCCCATCATAATTCTTTCCATAATAGCCATAATATACGGCGCGTTCCTCGCTCTTTCGCAGGATGACATGAAAAAACTTATCGCCTACTCGAGCGTGAGCCACATGGGTTTCGTCACCTTCGGGTTATTTCTTTTCAACAAGAACGGGATCGAGGGCGCCGTACTCCAGATGTTCAACCACGGCATAACGACAGGGGCGCTATTTCTCTGCGTCGGGTTGATATACGAGAGGACGCACACGAGAAATCTTAAAGACTACGGATGGGCGGCAAGGCTCGTGCCTGTTTACGCGGTGTTTCTGTTTATATTTTCTATCGCGTCTTTGGGATTCCCCGGCACTAACGGATTTATCGGAGAATTTTTGATACTCGCGGGCGCGTATGCGAGCCATAAGTTTTATTTATTCTTCCTCTTGATAGGCATAGCGCTCGGCGCGGCTTATATGCTTTCGATGTATCAAAGGGTAAGTTTCGGCGCGGTTCGGGGTACCCAAGCGGAGCTTGGGTCGGGGCATGGCAATGAAGCGGGGCACGGATGCGTCTGCGACGTAAACCTTAGGGAGGCGGTCGCCCTTGCCGCGTTTTTGACGTTCGTATTCTGGGTCGGCTTTCAGCCAATGGATTTTCTTGACGTGATGCACGTATCGGTCGCCAACTTGATAGCGCAGGTAACGGGCGCGCCTGCGGCTAGTTTTTAAGGAGAGGGTATGACGGTCATAGGCATAAAAGACGTATTGGCGATAAGCCCCGAGATTATTGTGGCGGGAGGGGCGAGCCTTCTCCTTTTGCTCGACCTTCTTCTTGGCGAGAAGAGGCGTATCGTTACGGTTACTCTCGCGTTTTTGCTGGTAGTCGCCGCGGCCATTGGCTCGGCCTGCATTTTCAGGTCGGATATTTCCGGCGGCACGTTCTTTTCCGGGATGTTCGTCGTTGACGACTACTCGACGTTCTTCAAGTTCGTTTTTTACTTCGCTGCCGCCCTTACGATACTTATTTCTTTCCGCTACATGAAAGACGATAACGCCAACTTCGGCGAGTACTACGTCCTTATGCTCTTTTCCTTGAGCGGCATGATGGTCATGGCATCGGGCACGGACCTCCTTTCCATATACATGGGTCTCGAGCTCATGAGCATACCGGTTTACGTCCTCGCGGGCTTCGCTCATAACGATTCGCGCTCCAGCGAGGGCGCGATGAAGTACGTGATACTCGGAGCGTTCTCGTCCGGGATACTCCTTTACGGGATTTCCTTCATCTACGGGCTTACGGGGACTACCGAACTCCACGGCGTCGCCGCCGCCCTTACGCCTGAGGTTTTAAATGACCCCGTGCTTGGCATAGCGCTAATTTTAATGGTCGCCGGCTTTGCATTCAAGGTGGCGGGAGTGCCGTTCCACATGTGGGCTCCGGACGCCTACGAAGGGGCTCCGACGCCGATTACCGGCTTCATATCGGTTGCGAGCAAGGCCGCGGCGTTTGCCGCCATGATCAGGATTTTCATGGGAGGGCTCGGCCCCGCGTACGACAAGTGGTTCGTGCTTGTCGCGCTCATAAGCGTCGCGAGCATGTTCTACGGAAACATAACCGCCATAGCGCAGTCGAACATCAAAAGGATGCTCGCCTACTCGAGCATAGGCCACGCGGGTTATGCTCTTTTGGGCGTCGCCGTGGGAACGGGCGAGGGCGCGGGAAGCGTCATGTTCTATTCGCTTGTTTACGTATTCATGACCCTCGGTGCGTTCACGATAGTGGTCGTTTTAAGGAAAGAAGGCAGGGACGGGGAAACAATCGAGGACTACGCCGGGCTTTCGAAGACCCATCCGCTTCTCGCGTTTCTCATGATGGTATTCATGTTTTCTCTCGCAGGCATTCCTCCTGCCGCCGGGTTCATGGGCAAGTTCTACGTCTTCATGGCCCTAATCCATAAAGGCATGATAGGCCTCGCCATAGCGGCAGTGCTTATGAGCGCCGTGGCGGCGTATTTCTACATAAGGGTCATCATGCTCATGTACATGAAAGAGCCTGCCTTTGTTCACGAGACCGCCCCGAGCAAGGGGGTGTCTTATGCTCTGGCTGTTTCATTGGTTATGGTGGTGGCTTTGGGAGTGTATCCGAACTACGTCATAGAATTCGTCCGTATGGCCGGAAGCAAGGCGTTCGGGCTTTAAGGCAAGGGTTTCTCCTCCCTTTTCCAAAGGGCAGGGCTCCCGTTGCGCGAAGCCATTGCAACGGGAAGTGGAGGGATTAGTGGAATTCCAAACCATAATTTCGATAAAGCCTCTTTTAGCGGTTTTAGTGTCGGGCATATCGGTCGTTTTGATTATCGCGTCCGGAAAATACCCGAACCTGAGAGAAGGCTGGAGTTTTGCCGCGGCCTTGGTAAAGTTCGGGTTAATCGTATCAATGCTTCCCCTCGTGCTTTCCGGCGGAATAATCGAGTACACGGTATTTACCGTTTTACCGGGGATAGACCTAAAGTTCCGGGTTGACCCCTTAGGCATATTCTTCGCTTTGAGCGCCTCTTTCCTCTGGATTATAGCCACAACCTATTCCATAGGCTACATGAGGTCTTTAAACGAGCACGCCCAGACGAGGTATTTTTCCTGCTTCGCCATAGCCCTTTGCTCTGCCATAGGAGTCGCGTTCGCCGCGAACCTCTTCACCTTATATCTCTTCTACGAGGTGTTGAGCATAATGACCTACCCGCTGGTGGCGCACCACGAGGACAACGAGGCGTGGGAGGGCGGCAAAAAGTATGTCATATATCTCGTCGGCCTCGCGAAGACGTTTCTGCTGGCCGCGATAATCATGACCTACATGATAACAGGCACGCTCGACTTTCAGCCGGGCGGCGTGTTCACGGCCGAGATGCCGAGGCTCTTGGTTACCCTTACATATATCTTCTTCCTCATAGGTTTCGCCAAGGCAGGCATGATGCCGTTCCATAACTGGCTTCCCTCCGCCATGGTCGCGCCGACGCCGGTTAGCGGACTCCTGCACGCGGTCGCGGTC
>JBAQMW010000020.1:0-3548 GCA_049303155.1 Thermodesulfobacteriota bacterium
GGGGGGAGGCATAAAATAAAACGATGGTTGGATGTTTCGGTGTGTCCGCACACCGAAACAATTTCGGCGAGAGGACTCGCCGAAATATCAATAATTTCGAAATAAAACGATGGCCCAAAAAGACAAAATATTAGCCAAGGCCCAGCAGTTTCTCGAAAAGGGCAGAATAGACAAGGCTGCGGCCGAGTACAAGGCCGTAATAGCGATAGACCCGGCCGACGTTACCGTGCGTCTTCGCCTCGGGGAACTTTACTCAAAGCTCGGCAACAAGGACGAGGCCATAAACGAGTACAACGAGGTTGCGAAGATCCATACCAAGAAGGGTTTTTATTTAAAAGCAATAGCCGTTTATAAGCAGATACTGAAGCTCGACGAATCCAGCCTCGAAGTGCACAATAAGCTCGCCGACCTCTACACCAAGCAGCGCCTCATAGCGGACGCCATAACCGAATTCAGCTACATAGTAAACGTCTACGAGAAGAAGGCAAGGACAAACGACGCCTTCGAACTCGTCAAGAAGATGGTCTCCCTCGACCCCGAGAACATGGGCGTCAAGCTCAGGCTCGCGGACATGCACTTAAAGCTCGGCTACGACAAGGACGCGAAAGCCGAGTATAAGTGGGTTTATGACAAGCTCATGAGCCAGGGCAAGTTCGACAAGGCAGAGAAGATTTACTTTGAACTCTATAAGGCTAATCAGAGAGACCCGGAGCTTACCGAGGGGCTGGCCGAGATTCAGAAGAAGCTCGGGAACAAGAAGGAGTTTTTAAAGTACTCGTATTCTCTTCTCGATATTTACAGTGACGAAAAGGATAAGCTCAAACAGGCGTGCGAATCCATACTCACGGTCGTTCCAACGGACGGCAGGGCGATAAGCGTCCTTGGCCGCCTAAAGGGCGAGACGCCCTTTGTCGAGAGCAAGCCTTTCCTCGCCCCGAGCGAGCCTCTTGTCGAGTTTCCGTCAGTCGGGGTTTCCTCAGGCAAGCCCAAGGAAGAACCTCTCATTGATTTTCCTCCGGTAGGCCATGCGGCGGGGTACCCATCCGAAGGATGGGTCGGGTCGGGCAAGGAGAGCGCGGAAAAAGAAGAATCCATCATAGAGTTCCCCAAGGTCGAAGACGTTCTCGAAGACATAGAGTTTTCTCTTGAGTCTCCGGCCGGGGAGGCGCCGCAGGGGACTGTCCCAGATTTACGGACGGAGCGAAGCGGAGTCGTAGAATCGGGACTGTCCCCGGAATTACAAAGCAAAGAATCTTTCGAGATAAGCATCGAGCCGCCAACGGAAAGGCAAGAGGCGATAACCGAAGAGAGCGCGGAATCTTTCGAGATAAGCATCGAGCCGCCAACGGAAAGGCAAGAGGCGATAACCGAAGAGAGCGGAGAATCTTTCGAGATAAGCATCGAGCCGCCCGCTGAAGAAGAAATCGCGCATGAGGCCGAGGCGCTCGAGGCCGAGAGTCTTGAGATTACGGCGGAAGAGGAAACTCCTCCCGTGGTTTTGCATGAGCCTGAAGTCATGCCTGAAGCCGCTATCGAGACCGTCGAAATTGCGGAAGCTCCCTATTCATACGAAAAACAGCCGGGCGAGGCCGAAACCCCCCGACCCATCCTTCGGATGGGTACCCCGCAGCTCGAGGGCGAGGACGTGGGATTGTCGAGCCTTTTCGGCGGCTCCGGCATGGGCGGGCTTAACGACGTTTCCGCCGCTTTGAACGAAGGCGAGGAGGCTCCGGAGGCCGCCTCAATCGATTCCGGGTACGTGGATCTGTCCAAGGAATTCGGCCTCGACGAGGCGCTCGATAAACTCGTTGGCTCGTGGACAGGGGAAGAAAAGCAGGAGACCTTCGAGGAGTTCAAGGCCGGCGTGGGCGAACAGCTCGGCAGGGAAGACGTCGAGACCCACTATAACCTCGGCATAGCGTACATGGAGATGGAGCTTTTCGACGACGCGATACGCGAGTTCAAGTTGTCTCTTAAGTCGCCGGCTCTCGAATTCGACGCGTATACGAGGCTCGTGCACTGCGCCATGGGAACGGGCGCAATCGAGGAAGCCGTAAGTTACGGGCTGAAGGCTCTTAAAATCAAAGGCAGGAGCGACGAAGAGAGAAAGGGAGTAATGTACGAACTCGGTTTGGCTTACGAGGCCGCGGGAAAAACCAATGAAGCCAAGGACATGTACAGGTCGGTTATCGCCATAGACCCGGCTTTCAGGGACGTTGCGGACAAGATGACGGATCTCGATACAGGGGCAAGACTCATTCCGATGGAAAACGACGACATGCTTGAGGTCGAATTATTGTAGCTCAAGGCTTTAGCCTTGAAACATCAGCCCTAAAGGGCTGAGCTACGTAAGGCTGTAAAGGCGCAGACCCCCGTCCGCCAATCCGCCTCCGCCTTGCTGATTGGCGGACGGGAATGACAGAAAATTGTTAAGGCCGGCATAAGCCCGGCTTTCTTTATCGTTCCCACGCTCCGGCGTGGGAACGCATCCGGCCGGCGTAAGCCCGGCTTTTATTTTTTGAGGAGAAAGATTATGCCGGCTTGGGCTAAACAACTTAGCAATGACGCGGCCATGGCCGAGATTATCGTTGCAACGGAAACTTCGGGTTTGGACGTGTATCTCGTCGGGGGCGCGCTCCGGAATCTCGTCCTCGGGCTCGGCGTTGGCAAAGACTATGACGTCTGCGTCAAGAATGATTCGGGCAAGTTCGCCAAAATCTTGGCGAAACGCCTTTCAGCGAGCGTTTTCCTCATGGACGAAGAGAATCGAGTGTGGAGAGTGGTCGCAAAAACCCAAGGCCTTATTGTCGATGTTTCCCTCATGAAGGGCGATTGCATCGAGGCCGACTTGGGAGCGAGGGATTTTACCGTTGACGCCCTTGCCTTACGTTTAAAGGATATCGGCAAGGCCGGAGGCCGCCCGATTGACCCGTTTAACGGGCAGCGCGACGCGAAAAGAAAAATGCTAAGGCTTGTGTCTGACGCCGCCTTGGACGACGACCCCTTGAGGGTCATAAGGGCAATCAGGCTTTCCGTCGAGTGCGGACTCAGTATGGACGATTTGACCTCGCGGCTCGTAAAGGAAAAGATGAGTCTGCTGGGTTCTGTCGCAATAGAGAGGGTGAGGGAGGAGGTATCGCGGATTTTCTCCAATCGCGGTTCCGAGGACGCGGTAAGGCGTCTTTTCGAGTTCAACGCGGCAAGGTTTATTTTCCCTGAGTTAAAGGGCTGGAAGGTTACCCCCTTTTACAAAGGGCGAGGTACCCATCCGGAGGATGGGTCGGGGGGGATTAAGGCCTTCTCCGGTTACGACATTCTTTCCCACTCTTTAAATACGCTCCGCGAGGCAGAGGCAGCTTTGGATGAGGTTGGGATTATTGACGGCCGTCCGGGACTGACTCAATATCTCATGGACGATATGGGCGGCATAAAAAGGGCAACGGCGTTTAAGTTGGCCGCTTTTTTGCATGACGCGGGAAAGCCCTCTACGATGGCTTTAGACGGTAAGGTTACCCCCTTTTACAAAGGGGGGTCGGGGGGGATTAAAG
>JBAQMW010000021.1:0-2231 GCA_049303155.1 Thermodesulfobacteriota bacterium
GTCACATTGGATTTAGCTTTCAAGTCGGCTTCGAACTTCTTTATATCTTTAGCCAGAAGCCCGCTAACCAGAGACTTGGTCAAATATCCGAGCACTGCAAGTGCTGCCATATTACCACCTAATGCCAAAAGTATTGTTTGCCAAGTATCCATGTAATCGATTTGGGATACAGCCTATATTACGATTTTATTTAAAAAATATCGCAATATCCCCTCTCCCTTCCATGCCGCGATATTATAACTCCGCAAGCAGGAAGTCAAGATTAAGTCCTTCGACAGGCTCAGGGCGAACGGCCTTGGTTTTTTCCAACCCCGCTCGCCCTTTTGTCCTTAGCCTCCTCTCCCCGCCGGGGAGAGGATTGAGGTGAGGGGTCTTTAATTTTTTTCCCCTATGACCCTCAAGTCCCCCTCACCCTACCCTCTCCCCCTTGGGGAGAGTAATAAAAAACGCCACTATTAATTACCTTACCTCATCCTCAAAACCCCGACCCTTTTACAATATTTCTAAATTCCGCACTCCGAACAGCGCGGCGATACAGGCACGCAGACGTTTTGCCCGTAGGCGACCAATAAATCGTTTATTATTATCCAGTACCTTTTTGGAAGGATTTCTCTTAGGGCGAATTCGGTCTCGTCCGGCGTCTTTGTCTTAATAAGCCCCCATCTGTTCGTAATCCTGTGCACGTGGGTGTCAACGCAGATGCCGGGCAGGTTGTAGCCTCTGGTTAAAACAAGGTTCGCGGTCTTTCTGCCGACCCCCTTGAACTTCAGGAGTTCTTCTATGGTATCGGGCACCTTGGAGCGATATCTTTTGATAAGTTCTTTTGATATGTCTTTAATCGTCCTTGCCTTGACTTTGTAAAAGCCTGCCGGATAAATTGCCTTTTCTATTTCTTTCACCATGAGGCTTGCCAATTCCTCAGGCGTTCCGGCCTTTTTAAAGAGCCTTTCGGAGGCCTCTTTCGTTACCGCGTCTTTTGTCCTGAGGCTCAGTATGCAGGATATAAGAACCTTAAAAGGGTCGGACGTTCTCATCGAAACGCCCGTTACGTAGGGGAGGGGGAGATTTTTGACCTCTCTTTTAAGGATGGATATTACTGCCGGTATGTCGGATTTTTTCACGTGTAATCTCCCGAAAGAAAAGGGGCGAGCCGATGTCGGCTCGCCCCTTGGTTTTTTTACTTAGCATATCAGGGCTAAAGCCCTGAGCTACGAAAGGCAAAATCTTACATGTCCATTCCGCCCATGCCGGGCATTCCGCCCATACCGGGCATTCCGCCGCCCATGCCTTTTTCTTCCCTTGGCTTTTCCGCTATCATGGCCTCGGTTGTGAGCATAAGGGCCGCTATTGAGGCGGCATTCTGCAAGGCTATCCTTGCGACCTTGGTTGGGTCGATGACGCCGGACTTTACGAGGTCTTCGTAGGTTTCGGTCGCGGCGTTGAAGCCGAAAGAGCCTTTGCCGTTCTTAACCTTATCAACGACGATGCTTCCGTCAATGCCGGCGTTCTGCGCTATCTGGCGGAGCGGTTCTTCGAGCGCCCTCTTGACTATCTTTACTCCGAACTGCTGCTCGCCTTGCAAAGAGAGTTTTTCAAGGGCGTCCAAGGCCCTTATGTAGGCTACTCCGCCTCCCGGAACGACGCCTTCTTCAACTGCCGCCTTTGTGGCATGGAGCGCGTCCTCGACTCTGGCCTTCTTTTCCTTCATCTCGGTTTCGGTCGCGGCGCCGACATTTATCACCGCCACCCCTCCGACGAGTTTGGCGAGCCTCTCCTGAAGCTTTTCCTTGTCGTAGTCCGAGGTCGTCTCTTCTATCTGCGCCCTGATGAGCTTTATCCTCGAATCTATGTCGGCCTTTTTGCCGGCTCCGTCTATTATGGTGGTATTTTCCTTGCCTATGACGACCCTCTTGGCGCGTCCCAAGTCTTTTATGTCAACGCTCTCGAGCTTGATGCCGAGTTCCTCGGCTATGAGCTTGCCGCTCGTTAAAACCGCTATGTCCTCTAACATGGCCTTACGCCTGTCGCCGAAGCCCGGCGCCTTCACGGCGCACGCAGTCAAGGTGCCGCGGAGCTTATTAACGACGAGCGTTGCGAGGGCTTCGCCCTCCACGTCCTCGGCAACGAGAAGAAGGGGCTTGCCCATCTTCGCTATCTTTTCGAGTATCGGGAGAAGGTCCTTCATGCTGGAGATCTTCTTCTCGCATATGAGAATGAACACGTCTTCGAGT
>JBAQMW010000022.1:0-2928 GCA_049303155.1 Thermodesulfobacteriota bacterium
GGACGACCCCACCCTATGGAGTGGGTGCCCCGCCCTGCCCTACGTCCACTTTGCCGTCCGCTAAGGACATCTAAATAATAATTGACAAAAACGCGCAAAGCCTGATAAATTAACATAAAGAAAGGTCTTGCGGAATTATGCCCATAACCCCCACAAAAAGACCCATGCAAATAGATACCGACACGGTAAACGTCATTATCTTCACGGAGCAATTCAAGATAACCGGCCTTGTCCACGTCCCTTTCAAGGGAAGGATAACGGACTTTCTGAACAAAAGCATAAGCGGAAAGGATAAAGACACCTTCCTTCCAGTGACGAACGCGAGGTGCACAAGCCTCATTGACGAAAACATCTGCTACGAGGCCGAATTCATCGCTGTCCACAGAGACCACATACATCTCATAATCCCGAATCAATAGCATAATTATTCGCCATACTGCCGCGTAAACGCCTTCTCCTGCCTAAATTTTAGGCATTACTCAGGCAAAAGGCCGATTTGCGCCCGTATATGCCCTTGGCACGGAAGTTGCTTTATATATTATTGTCATTGAGAGGTAAGGATAGACAGGACGCAAGGGAGCAGTATATGAAAAAAGAACTCGTAGTCATAGGCAACGGCATGGCAGGGGCGGCCGCAATAGAGGAGATACTTAAATACTCGGCCGACCGCTATAACATAACGGTCTTCGGCAAGGAAAAACACCCGAATTACAACAGGGTGCTTCTGACCGACGTGCTCAACGGAAAAAAGACGCTTAAAGATATCACCCTGAACACGCCGGAGTGGTACAAAGAGCGCGGCATAAAACTCTTGACAGGCTGCGGAATAGAGGAAATCAACAGGGCGAAACGCGTCGTAATTGCGCAAGACGGAATTGAAACCAGATACGACAAACTCGTCCTCGCCACAGGCTCCATAGCAGTGATGCCTCCCATAAAGGGCGCGGAAAAGGGCGGCGTGTTCTCGTTCCGCGACGTCGAGGACTGCGAAAAGATTAGAGCGGCCATTGACGGCTGCAAGCGCGCCGTCGTAATAGGGGGCGGGCTCATAGGGCTTGAAGTGGCTAAAGGTCTCTTATCCCTGGGAAAGCGCGTTACCGTAGCGCACCTCATGGACAGGCTCATGGAAAGGCAGCTCGATTCCGTCGCCGCGCTCTATCTGAAAGAAGACCTCGAAAAATCCGGAATGGAGATACTCCTCGAAAAAGAGGCTTTAGAATTCACCGGAGAAGACAGAATAAACGGCATAAGGTTCAAGGACGGCTCAACAATTGAATGCGACATGGCCGTAGTTGCCGCGGGCATAAAGCCGAACATGAAACTCGCGAAAAATTCCGGCATATATTGCGAGAGGGGAATAGTCGTAAGCGACACCATGCAGACCTACGACCCCTCGGTTTACGCGGTCGGCGAATGCGTCCAGCACAGAGGCGCGACCTTCGGCCTCGTGGTGCAGGTCTTCGAGCAGGCAAGGGTCTTGGCCAACCATTTAGCCGCGGACTCGAGGCTCATGTTCAAAAACAGCCCCGTATCGGTGAAACTCAAGGTTTCGGGCATAGAGCTTTATTCCGCGGGCGACGTTTCAGCCAAGAACGACTCCGACACCATCGAATACGCGGACAGGGGCGAAAGGGTCTATAAAAAACTCTTCATCCAAGGCAAAACATTAAAGGGCATGGTCCTCTACGGCGACACGGCCGACGGAGCCCGCCTCTTCCAATACCTCGTGGAAGGCTCCGACATTTCAGGAAGAAGAAAAACGCTCCTTTTCGGCGGCGCAACGCCGTCACGCCATATCGGAGACATGCCGGATAATGCGATAGTGTGCGGCTGCAACGGCGTCACGAAAAAAACTATCGTCGAGGCAATAGAGAAAAAAGGGCTTTTCACCAAAGAGGACATATCGCGCGAGACCAAGGCAGGCACCGGGTGCGGCGGGTGCGGAAGCGTCATAGAAGGAATACTCGAAAGCGTGCTGGGATCGAGTTTCCGCTCGAGAAAATCCTCGGAGGGCATCTGCGAGTGCACCAAATACTCCCGCGAGGACGTCATAAAAAACATAAAGGAAAAGAATCTCAAATCCGTCGGAGAGGTGATGGAAACCCTCGGATGGGAGACGGTCGGGTGCGAAAAGTGCAGACCCGCTCTTAATTACTACGTCTCGATGATTCACCCACTCGGATTCAACGACGACCCGACCTCGCGCCTCGTGAACGAACGCGCAAAGGCCAATATCCAGAAGGACGGGACGTTCTCCGTCGTGCCGAGGATGTACGGAGGGCTAACCACCTCAAACGATTTAAGGCGCATCGCGGATGTGGCGGAAAAATATAACGTCCCTCTCGTAAAACTGACGGGAGGACAGAGGATAGGGCTCTTCGGAGTGAAAAAAGAAGACCTCCCCTCCATCTGGAAAGACCTCGACATGAACTCCGGACACGCCTACGCAAAGGCATTAAGGACGGTAAAGACCTGCGTTGGAGTGAAGTTTTGCCGCTACGGGACTCAGGATTCTTTGGGCCTCGGGGTCGAAATCGAAAAACGCTTCGAGGGTCTGACTTCCTCGGCAAAGCTAAAAATCGGAGTCAGCGGGTGTCCGAGGAACTGCGCCGAGTTTTCGATAAAAGACGTCGGGGTGCTCGGCATTCAGGGCGGTTATGAAATCTACGTAGGGGGATGCGGAGGGATAAAGCTCAAATCCGCCGAACTTCTCGCCTCGGTAAACTCCTCCGAAGAGGTCGTGGAGATTGTCGGCGCATTCTTGCAACATTACAGGGAAGAGGCGGAATACGGGGAAAGGACTTACGCGTGGGTCGGAAGGATTGGCATAGAGGCAATCAAAAACGCCGTTGTGGGCGATAAGAAAAAAAGAGAAAGGCTTTTACAAAGCCTTTCCGAGGCATTAAGCGCGGTGGAAGATCCGTGGAA
>JBAQMW010000023.1:0-12975 GCA_049303155.1 Thermodesulfobacteriota bacterium
GGGGAGAGGAAAATAAAAACCACCCCGCGGGTCTTATTATCTTGTCATTCCAGTTCCGCCTGAGACGAACTGCCCATTCTTGTCATTCCCGCAATGTTTTGAGCGGGAATCCAGTTTTTGCTCTTTCGCATTCATGGCCTTCCCCCGCCTCACTTTGCCGGATTAAGCAGGCTTTTTATTATCTTGATGACGTTATCGCCGAACGCAGCCATGTCATGGTCGAACGCGTGCGGGTTCGCCATTATATTCCCCGCGATGATGAGCGTCGGCGTCTCTTCGACCCCGTAAGCCTTTGCCTTCTCAACCGCTTTCCGGACATCTTCGGCCTTTGCGTTGGTTCTCAATTTCCTGCTGAAATCAAAGGGAAGACCTATCCCTGCCGCTATGGATTCCAAAACCTCCACATTTCCTATATCCTTCTTTTCAACGAAATTGGCGTGGAAGAGCGCCTTCTTCATCTGCTCGCCCTTACCTGCCTCTTCAGCCAGATAGTATGCCTCTCCGGGTTTCGGGGAGCCCTCTCCCCAGTAAATCGGGACTATCTTCCATTTTATCTTTTTAGGGAAGTTCCCTTTGATTACAGGAATCGATTTTTCGAAGGCATAACAGCTCCCGCAATAGAAACTCAGGAACTCGACTACCTCGACGGTCTTTCCGTCAAAATTGTATTGTTGGAACGGGACGCGGGAGAACTGACCCTCTATCAACGGGCTTTCGGCAAAGGCTGCCGGAGATAAAAACGCAAAAACCATAAAAGCAACGAGTAATCTTTTGAAACGCATCACGCTCCTCCTTGTCAGTGTTTTATTTTTTCCAAATAGCGTCTGAAATCAAAGTCCGGGCTGTTATCTTCAGTATGGCATCTTAAGCAGACCGATTCAACAACCGAACTCGTGGGCGCCGTGAAATCCCGGCCATGCTCTCTTCCGGGGCCGTGGCAGGCCTCGCATTGCACGTTTACGAGGCCTGGCGTGGACGTATTGCTATAAAAACCGCCTTCCTCGCCAAAACCCGTCGTATGGCATTTAACGCATTCAGGGTCTTTGGACTTGCCCGCCTTTACGAGCGTATTGAACGCGCCGGCATGCCTTGAACCCTTCCATGCATCCATGAAAGGCTGATGGCACGAGACGCAATTTGAATCTCCGAGAAAAGGGCCGTTAGAAGAAACTTTCCTTTCCTCGTCTTTCAAAAGCATCGCCACCGTTGCGTCATATTCATTTAACACATTGCGAACCTTCTTATCTTCTTTTATTTCTTTGCCAAGAGGCTGCCATCTATGAGTAAAACCCGATACTTCTCCTTTATCGTTAATCCGAAGGCCGAGGACGCCTAACATTTTGCCTTTCGGATAGCCTGAAACAATGACCGTTCCGTTAGCCTTCAGAGGCTCTTCGATTATCTCGCCCGAGGATGTTACGATAACTTCCCATCCTTTAACTGACGCCGCAACGGGTATGGGCTTGTCAATAAGGAGGATATTCAGCATGCCCTTTTTATAACCTTTCGGGTCCGCGCTTATATTTACCTTGAACCCGGCGCGAAGAAAACTCTTATGTCCGCCGTTTTCATTGACAACAGGTGCTTTATATTTTTCAATTAACGGAGAGAGAAACTCCTCAGGCAATAAGGCGTCGCGTTTCAGGATGGCCATGACGTCGTAACCGATGATATTCATGGACCTAATCAATGCCTCGGTCTTGAGCCTGCCTTGAGGGGTATCCTCAGCTATTGAGTTTCCCGCATCTACCAATACATACGGAACCAACGCATCTCTATTGACGGAGATATATCCGGAGAGCCTTGCAAGCCCTCCTGACTCGGTCTTTGGCGAGCAGCCGCACGGCTCAAGTTCGCCTTTTATGGCGCCGGTATACAGGATATTAAAAACCTTATCCTGCCCGTGCGCGGCAAAGGGTAAAAGGATTAACCCGGAAGCAAGAACGGCTATAATCCCCCCGCTTCCCGTTGCAATGGCTTCGCGCAACGGGAGCCCTGCCCCTTTGGAAAAGGGGGTAACCCTTTTAAACAAATGACCCATCATGACAGGGGCGCGACGCATCGCACCCTGCGCCTAAATATTTTCATGATTAAATTATACCCTATTGAATTAACGCTGGTCAATATTCTCCCGCCTGCATGGAACAAAAAAATACGCCTCTATTCAAAAATAACAGCCCCGCCGTGCTCTAAAATCTTTAAGACCGGGTTCTTCTTTCCCTCAATCCCCCCTAACCCCCCTTTGTAAAAGGGGGTAACCTCGTAAATCTCCTTTAACCTCTTTATGGGAAAATCAAGAGGCTCGTCCGTAAGGTCGAAGGTGCCCCAGTGTATGGGAATGAAAGTCTTAGCCGATACGTCCTTTGCCGCTTGGAACGCCTCTTCGGGATTCATGTGATAGGTCTTCATGAACCACCTCGGCTCGTATGCTCCGACGGGGACGAAAAAAACATCCACCGGGCCGAACTTCTCCCCTATCTCCTTGTATCCTTGATAGTAACCGCTGTCCCCCGCCCAATAATATTTTTTATTGCCGGCCTCCACCATGTAACTCGCCCAGAGCATGGTGTTGTCGCCGAAGAATTTTCTCTTTGACCAATGCTGCACGGGCAAAGAGGTGATTTTAACCCCTTCGGCGCCGTGGCTTTCGAACCAATCAAGTTGGATTAATTTCTTTATGCCGAGAGACGAAAAATACTCTTCGTATCCAAGAGGCGTAATAAACACGGGGTCGAATTGCTCTTTAAGATACTCGATGCTTTTCGTATTGAGATGGTCGTAATGGCCGTGGGAGATCAACACAAAGTCTATCTTCGGAAGTTCGGAGGGGTCTACGGGCAAAGGCGTCTTTCGCTTTATGAAGAAAAACACGTCCCAAAAGACAGGGTCGGTTATGATAGTCTTGCCGTTGGCCTTGATTAATACGGTCGAGTGTCCGAGCCATACGGCGTAGTCTTTGCCTGACTCGTCAAGATTTTTAAAGTCCGGCCTTACGACGTTGAAAGCAACTGGCGTCTTTTTCTCCTTTGCGTACGGATTACCCGATAATTGCCACTTTAGAAAATCCCACCTGCTCCTCGCCGCGCACCCAATGCACCACGGATTCGTAAACCGGCCGTCTTCGGTATGGTGGAGTTTCTTCTTGGATATCTCTTCTACGGACATCCCGGTTGCAAACGCTCCTGTTGTATGTAAAACAATCAATAACGCCGAAAAAAAGAAAACCATCCTACGCAAGGCCGAAGAACCTCCCCGAGAAATCCAAGATGATACCCATCTTAATCCTTGACAGAAAACAATAATCGGCGTTAAAGACCGTAACCGTGAACCGTGGAAAAATCCTTTACGGACACGGATAACTGGTAATAGTTTAAGCGTTAAACTTCTTGCCGAGGCAATCGTCCCTCCAACAGCAATCCTGCCTGTCGCAGACGTTTTCCGCGGTGCCGAAACACGGGAAGTTGCCTTCCCTTACCTGTATCTCCCTGATGATAGCGGCCTTTTTCAGCCCGAAGGTTTTAACTCCCAGAACCTTTGCCCTCTCCCTTACCTTTGAAATCTCCATCCTGTGCCTCCCTTTCTGTCATTCCCGCAATGTTTTCCTTTTTTTATCTGGTTCCCCGCTTAAGATTGTCCGCCTCGCCTGTGGCGGGCGAGACCTCGCTTGTAGCGGGCGGGGACAAGCTTTTGAGCGGGAATCCAGAATTTTGATTTTTACTCCCCTTCACAGGATGCCGAATCTGAAACAGGAATATTCATATCCGGGACGACCCTTCCCCTTCGGGACTGATACCCCGCCCTGAGTTACAAAAGGCATCCGCGTTCTATGTTTTATGTAGCTCAGCCCTTTAGGGCTGAATTCAAGATTAGCCTCAAAGCCTTAACCTCTTAAGCAACGCCGAATTAGTTACCACGGAAAGAGAACTCAACGCCATTGCCGCCGCCGCTATAATGGGATTTAAAAATCCCAATGCCGCTATGGGTATTCCGACAGCGTTGTATGCGAACGCCCAGAAGAGGTTCTGCTTGATCTTCCTCATCGTGGCCTTTGATAATCTTATCGCCGCCACCACGTCCATCACGTCGTTCTTTATAAGTATAATGCCTCCTGTTTCTTTTGCAACATCCGAGCCGCTTCCTATGGCTATGCCTATGTCGGCCTGTGCCATGGCAGGCGCGTCGTTTATGCCGTCTCCGACCATGGCAACCACGTTACCGCTTGCCTGAAGCCCTTTTATTACTCCGGCCTTTTCGCCGGGGAGCACATTGGCTATGACCTTTTCTATGCCTATCTGCTTGGCTATGGCCTTTGCCGTCCTTTCGTTGTCGCCGGTGAGCATGACGATATCAAGACCCTCTTTCTTGAGCGCTTTCACGGCCGCGGCGGAGCTTTCCTTGATGGTATCGGCAACCCCTATTATCCCCAGGAGACTTCCGCCCTTCGCCACAAGCATCGCCGTTTTACCCTGCTCTTCGAGGCTTATGAGCCTCGCGTCTAAATCAACGGCAGAGATGCCTTCTTTCTGCATGAGCTTTCTATTCCCAAGGAGGATAACCTCGCCTTTATGAATTATCCTGACGCCGTGCCCGGGGACGGCCTCGAAGGATTCGGGGAAAGGAATATCAAAACCCGCCGTTCCCGCCGCCCGTAAGATAGCCTCTCCAAGCGGGTGCTCGGAGCCTTTCTCTGCTATCGCGGCATACAAGAGCACGTCGTCTTCAGGAGAATTTATGCCGATGATGTCGGTTACGGACGGCTCGCCTTTTGTAAGCGTCCCTGTCTTGTCTAAAACCACGACAGTCAGATTCTGCGCCCGTTCCAGATATTCTCCGCCTCTAATGAGGATGCCGGCTTCAGCCCCTTTTCCGACCCCTACCATAAGAGCGGCGGGGGTTGCGATGCCGAGGGCGCATGGGCACGAAATTATAAGCACGGCTATGAAAGCAAGCAACCCTTGCGGAAAATTCCCCGCCGCCCACCAGCCGAAAAAAGCAAGCAAAGCGGTAAAAATCACGGCCGGAACAAAGTAGCCCGTTACCTTATCCGCTATCCTCTGTATGGGCGCGGAGGAGGCCTGCGCCTCCTCGACCATCTTTATTATCTGGCTGAGCGTCGTATCGGCTCCTATCCTTTTGGCCGTAAACTTGAACATACCGGTCTTATTTATGGTCGCCCCGATGACGTTATCGCCGGGCTTTTTTTCAACCGGCATACTCTCGCCCGTTATCATCTTTTCGTCCACCGCCGAACTTCCCTCTGTAACTACCCCATCCGTGGCGATCTTCTCGCCCGGCCTCACTATGACAATATCGTCTATCAGCACGAATTCCGCCGGTATCTCCATCTCAGCGCCTTCTCTTATGACGCGGGCGGTCTGCGGCTTCAGATCCAAGAGCTTTCTTACGGCAGCCGAAGATTTTTTCTTTATAATCTCCTCCATGTATTTTCCGAGAAGCACGAAGGCGATGATGACGGCGGAGACCTCGAAATACACGTCCCTTTCCTCGACCTTTACGGGCAGGATATCCGGGGCGAATATGACGATGACCGAATATACATACGCCACTGTCGTGCCCATGGCGATCAAAAAGTCCATGTTTATCATCCGATTTTTTATAGCGTTGTAAGAGCCTTTATAGAAACCCCACCCTCCTATGAACTGCACCGGCGTTACGAGGATAAAGAGCCACACACCCCACGTAAACCAAGGAAGCGCGGGTATGGGCGCCCATGTTACAATCGTCGCGCCTGTGGCGAGCCCGATGAAAAATCCCGCTCTCAAGAGGGCAAGGGCAAGGACTCCGAAGAGGGCGATAGAGACCCGTCTTTTCATCTTCTTGAGTTCTTCTTCCGGAGCCTCGAAAGTCCTCAAACAGCCGTCCGAGCAAAAATAATACATCCTCCCCCCGAGCTCTTTCTTGAGGGACTTGTTTTTATCAACGGCCATTCCGCAAATAGGGTCCTTGGCGGTTTCGTGGGCGCCGGCAGGAGCGGCCGTCATTTCCTTATGCGGCTTTTTTTGCGGCTCGGCATGAGGCTCCATAAAAGAGGCCGGGGCTCCGTCAAAACGCTCTTTACACTTTAAAGAGCAGAAGTAGATAACCTTATCTTGAAAGTCGCTCTTTCCGGCCGCCTTTTTAGGCTCAACGGTCATTCCGCAAACAGGGTCTTTCGCCATACATGAATCTCCTTGGGTTGTATCCTATTTTGTCATTCCCGCGGTTTTTCCCGCAGTCATTTAAGCGGGAATCCAGACAAGGTATTTATAAAAACTGGATTATCCGGTCAAGCCGGATAATGACAAAAAATCGTATTAGAGGGAAATCAACACTTGCCTAACTTCTTGTTGAACAGGTTATAAAGAGGCGCGAACACAAGCCCTATGTAGATGCCGTAAAGAAAGCTTTCCACAAGCCCAAGAAAAAAGCTTCCCCATGTCAGCCACGTAAATCCGGGATACAGCCTGTACCACGCCTCGAACATGGCGCGCTCCGGGAATATGAGGTCATACGCGACGCAAAGAATATAGCTGAAGCTTAAAAATGTTCCGGCCGAAAGGCCTACTACTTTCCAATCCAAATATTTCATGGCATTCCTCCTCGTAATGTAATCAAAAAAAACCACGTCAACAACACCCGCCCTTGTGTTTACGTTCGGACTTTTCATCTTTACGCTCCGCATCCGGAACCTTCCCGTGCTCATGGCTTGAGCTTTCTTTTCCGGCATCCGAACCGCCGCCATGCTCGTGCCCTGAGCTTTCTTTTCCTGTATCTGAACCGCCGCCATGGCCTCCTCCGCAGCATCCTCCTTTTTTCATCATAAAGTAAAATACCGCGCCTATGATGATGAACCACAAAATTGGTCCGAGACTTTCCATTTCTGCCTCCTTTTGTATTTGTAAAAGATTAACTCCCCGGTTCCTCATTCACACGCGTTTTCTTTATTACCGCACCTGCACCAGACACAGACGCAATCCTTGCCGTGACATCCTTTATAGATAAGCCTGCTTTTATGCCTCCACGCGGCAATCGGATAAAGCATTGTCTTTAAAAAAGACGGATTATAATGCCTTCTCAGTTTCTCGACCGGATTCGCGTTGTCAAACGCGCTTACAAGGTACGCGTAACCTTTGTTCCCGAGTCTTTCGAATAGAAATCTATTGACGAGGGACGTCCTCTGCATGGGCAAAAGTTCCTTTTTCAATAAGGACGCATAGTCAACGCCTTCGGTAATACTTCTTGCCGCGAGATAGCCCGATACCATGGCGTATCTCATTCCGAAACCCCACAAACAGTCCTGAAGCCCTGCCGCTTCGCCGACATAATACCTGTTGTTCTCGAATGCGGGTTTTCCGAAGAAGAAATTGCCGTAACCGCCGAATTCCTTTGAATCCTTGATATCGAGGAAAGGGAATGCTTTCCCGAACGAGTGAAGCGTCCTCTCGAAACATTCCTTTTCTTTCTTGAATTCCTTGAACATGCAAGTCGCGATTGTCCCTTTGCCTCCGTGAACAAGAAGATATGCATACCCTTTGGGAGCAAGCCCGTCATCCAGAATAACCGCGGCAGTATCCTCCATCGTCGTGTTGAATATAATGCCCTTGGCGATCGCATCGGCCGCCTTCGGCCCGGTGCCGACGATACCGCCGTTTTTAAGCATATCAACTTTTTTATTGAAAACAACCTTTACTCCGGCGTCCGCACAAGCCGCAAGCAACATCTCGTCGAGAGAACCCGCGCCTGTTCCGCGCTCCACGAGATAAAAAAACGGCTTTTCGGATTTTACGACCGTCATGGACATGCTCGGGTCGAAGACGATTACTTTTCTGTACGGCTGAAAAATAAATCCTTTGCCCGGATTAACCGCTATCCCTATCCTCTTCAAAAGGTCTGCGGCGTCTTCAAGCGAACTCCAATTTTCAATCCCCTGAAAATCGCCGTGAAACCTGTGTCCCGGCTCGGAGTTTTCCTCATAGACCGTTACGTCATAGCCTGCCTTTACGAGGTTAATAGCCGCCACGATGCCGGCAGGGCCCGCGCCTGCTATTTCAATAAGTTTTTCCATTCGCAAAGCACCCTTTAAAACGGAAGTCTTGCGCCGCCGGAACATCGTCTCATTTCCCGGTATTTCCGCCGCTGTATTTCGCGTAAACACCGATGGCAAAAAATGAAAGGATTATCAACAACAAAAAAGATGTCTGGAATACTATGAATGAGCCTATCTTGAGATAAGCAAAACCCGGCGAGACGAATCTTATGAGCCACCCTGAACCGATATTCAAAAGACCTGAAATAAACGACACAAGTATCAAGGAAAGTTTCACATACCCCGGAATACGCAGAAACGCGACGAGATGATTCAAAAGAAGAAGGGCGATTGCAAGCGAAAACAGATGCATATGGGTTATCTCGAGCAACTCTATATATGAAACAGGATTCTTGAACTCGGTAACCGAGCCGAGGGAGGCTTTCACGACCGAGGCATAATCAAAGCCCATTCTTTCCACATAAATGAGGACGTCCGTAACCCATAAGAAGGAAATATACGAGAGCGTGAATAAAAGTATAATCTGCAACAGCCTGTCGTTCAGCCTGCCGGTTACGATAAACTTCACCTTATGTCTCCTTTAAGCCCGAAAGGGCAGGACAAGGGCTGAGCCCTTGACCCGATTTGTTTCAACTTGCCTCATGCCACGCGTATGAACATGGCTTATTTGCTCATTGTGCCGTCCGCAGGACTCCGCCCCTGCCACTGCATGCTGATACTGGTTTATTCTCCGCTTATATCATCATCTGACAGGCGGGGACACCTGTCCTACAACTTCTACTTCTTCCCCTTCTCAAACCGAAAAATACTCCTATCCACTCCGGCAACACCATTTATAACGAAATCGACGTATTTCGACGTCCCTACGTCCGCGCCTTTGAATTCAACCTCCGCCTCCCTGTGATGCCCTGAGCCTTTCGACGATACAAGACTCGCGCGGTATATTTTACCCGCCAAGCGTAATATCGAGACGTCTTCGAACTTATACTCGTCCAAAGAAGCGCTATGGGTATCAAGGACTATTTTAAAGACAGGAGAGCCTTTATCAAAGGGATTTTTATAGGTAACCTTTGCCGTAACAGACGCGGCCTTCGCCTCTTTGGTAAGGCCGTTTGAATTAGAGGCAACCTTTTCAGCCTCTTTGCCTGCCATGCCGCCCATCATGTCTTTCATGTGGTCTTCACTTCCCGTTGCAATGCTTTGCGGCAACGGGAACCCTGCCTGACTGTTGGCCGAAAAACCGAACGATGCCAGAAACAAAATAAAAACCGTTGCAACCATCGACTTCATATAAAACCTCCCTTTTTTGTTATTTATTTTTGAAACGCGTCAAGATAAAAAGCTTCCCTGCAATCAAAACAATTCATCTCATCCTAGGCAAAAAACGCGGCACCGTCAACATGTAATCCCTGTAAGAGGGCATGCGCTGAACCAAATCCATCTCCTCGAGCCTTGCCTGAACAACAAGCCAGACAATAGCCAAGACGCATCCGAGCGCCCATGTTGTTGACGGCCTCATCAATATGAGTCCAACGAGCAAGACCATGGCGCCGGAATAGATCGGATGGCGCACGTAGGCGTAAAGGCCGCTGCTCACAAGGACGTCATCCATGGACGGCATGTGGGACGGCCTCCCGATATTTATATGTCCCCACACAAACGGCACTGCTCCGGCAATGATTAAAAACAAAGCCGCAAGCCTTGTTATCTTGTTTGGCGCGAATAAAAACGGGGCATCGGATGTCCACGCTAACACGGCGCCGAGAATCAAAAGTGGTATTCCAAGGATATTGCGCAAGACAAAAGTAACCTTCATGCCGAGCTTCGCGCCCCACCTCCTCGCAGAGGCCGTAGTGAATGCGCTGAGTCCGACCAGAGCGAAACCGATAAGCAACGGAATAAGAAAAAGATACATGCGCTCACCCGCCTATCCGCGGAACGAACATGGGAACATTCTCTTTATACTTCTTATAGGCATCCGGAAATTCTCTTTCCACTTCGCCTTCTTCTTTTCTTGCCAGTTTGTAATAGGCAACGATAAGCACCGGCCACATAATGACCGTAATCACAGTAGGCCACTGGATGAGAAGCCCCAATGTCACGAGAAATAACCCTGAGTACTGGGGATGGCGCACGTGGGCGTAAACTCCGCCGGTCACGAGGCCTCCCTTGGCGGAGTGGATTCTTCTCCAGCCGGAGCCCATTATGAAGAAACCGGCGAGCATGAAGGCGTTGCTTATGAGGTGTATAAACGCCAACATCAAAGCCCCTCCGCCTAAAAACGCAACCCACAGGTGACCGCTTTCGTGAGCAAAGGGATTAAGCGCGGGATATTTGGATCCGAGCACGGCCGTAAGGATGTAGATGGTCAAGGGAAAGCCGTACATCTCGGTAAAGAGCGCGACTATGAAGGCCGCCGTAACGCCCATGTCCCTCCATTCCCTCTTTTTAACAGGGGCTAAAAAAGTGAGGATGAAAAAAAGAAAGATCAAGGCGTTCGCTATTACCAGCGACCAAAACCCGTATGCGTACGATATTCCCTCTCCGTGCATCTATCTTCCTCTTTGTCTTTCGTAGCTCAGGGCTTTAGCCCTGATATGTCTTTTGTATCAGCCCCCCGCTTTAATGCCTGCGGGGGCAGGCTCTGAAGGGCTGAGCTGCAAGGTCTAATGAGCCGGACCCGTTCAATGGCACTTTGGCGGCTTTTCCTTCGGTTCCTTGAAAATCTTCTGCCACCACTTTTTCCCCTGCCCGCCGGAGGCGATCCCCATTGACGTCTCGAATTTTTCCTGACAGGCCTTTGAGCAAAAGTAAGAGGTCTCGTGTTCAAGACGTGTCATGAACTTCGCGTTTTTTTCTTCAACTTCCATGCCGCATATCGGATCTTTGGCCATGATGCTCCTCCATTATTCGACATCGTAGCAAGGGCTCTTCATATAAGATATTGAAATTATAGCCGTGTTTTAAAAAGATGCAGGAATTGCCATGTATTAAAACATCTACTTTCTACGACCGCCAAAGACATATCATATTCTACATATCGTAGAATGTCAAGCCCGAAAAAACGCGCGGACATAAATACCACAAGGCATCACGTCCGCGCTGCTTATTTAAGATTGCCTAATAACCTGTTTTCTTATGGTCTCCGGGGAAATCCTCTTTCCCTCCCATGATATCCCATAAGAGAAAGGCCACGACTTCCGGGGCTATGACAGTGTGCTGATTTCCGCTCCTCGCGAGCTCTCCCCTTAGGTTCTTCCTTGCCTCGGGGTTTCCAGTGAGGTCGAATATTATGTCAACGTCCTCTCCCATGGAAACGACGTCTTTCGTGTCGCTAAAAACCTTGATCCCTTTGCTCTTGGCAACGCCAACTCCCGCGGATTTAGCGTCTTTTTCCGCCGCGGCAACGATGCTGACGCCATCCCCTTCCCTCTCGGCGAGTTTTGTAAGAAACATGGACCCAACCCTGCCGAGGCCCACTATGGCTACGCTAACCTTCTTTTTTCCCACTGCCATAACGAAACCTCCTTCAAGTTTAGTTTTTCGAATTTAAGATTATCTTGATTAAGGATTGGCTGTCAAGGGGAAAATGCGGTGTTTGCCGCAACAGAAAAAAGGTTCTATGCGGAATTGAAGCGTTTGCATTTACGATCCGTTGCCTTCCGGCCCGGCGGAAAGCCGCCGAACGATGTATTCATACTCGGATATTCCCGACATTGTCTTTGAAAGAGATTTGAATTCCCTAAGCGCGTCTTCGAGCAGTTTTTTTTCGCCGTATGCCGCATAAACGCTGTAATATACGCCGCCGAAGGAGGTCTCAAGAAAAACGACTTTTGCGAACTCCGAACGCGCCTCGTCGATTCTGCCGAGTCTCGCGTAGGCAAGCCCCAGATTCGCGTGAGTTTCGACTGAAGATGGATTAAACGAAAGCGCGGTCTTGAGATACGGCAAAGCCTCTTCGAAGCGTCCTCTTTTGTAATACAGGAATCCGAGATTAGTATGGGCGTCCGCGAAATTCGGGTCTATATCGAGCGCCTTTCGGTAAGAAATGGCGGCAAGTTCCATCTGCCCCATATTATAGTAGGCAAGTCCCTTGGCGTTGTATGTCTTCTTCATGCCTGGGTCGAAGGCCAACGTCTTGTCGTAGAAACGAATGGCAACGTCTATTTCGCCCTTGTGAAAATAGGCCAGCGCGAGATTGTGATATGCCGCTACAAGATACGGATTGAGCGCGAGGGCTTTACTGTAATTGGTTATCGCATCGTCCATGCGCCCGAGACTATAGTTGGTATACCCGAGATTGCTGTATCCCCTTGCCTTTGCCGGGCTAAGCGCCACGACATCGCTCCATATAATAAGCGCGTGTTTCCAGAACCTGTTCCTCATGTGGGTTGCGAACATGAGTTCCAAAACGATCAGCAACATGAGGGAATAGCGTATTTCTTTTCTCATAAGATTAGACAGGACGCCGCCGTAGGTTATCCTCGCATCGCTAACAGCCCATGTGCCGCTCGTGTCTCTCATTGAAAAGCCGCCCGTTGCAACGGTTATGCCCCTGGCACAGGCAACACCACTACTTATCGTGTAGCCGGCGCCTTTTCCGCCTGCCTTGCGAAGAACTCTTTAATCTCTCGAATTGCGCGGGCTGCCTTGTCCCGGCCGGGGTCCAAGGCGAGCGCCTTCTCGAAATGCGCCAGAGCCTCTTTGGGCATGCCTTTTTTTACGTATACAAGTCCGATGTTATAATGAGCGTCAACGTAATCCGGGTAAAAAGCGAGGGCTTTTTTGAATTCATCTTCGGCAACGTCGAGCCGCCCTAATTCGAGATTCGAAAGGGCGAGGTTATTGCGGGCTTGAACATGACCGGGTATAGCCTTAAGCGTAAACTCGTAATCTTCCATTGCCTTTTTAAAAAGACCTTTTTTAGC
>JBAQMW010000024.1:0-13401 GCA_049303155.1 Thermodesulfobacteriota bacterium
ATCTTATGGCGTTAGACGCGTTAGGAAGCGTACTGAAAAAGGTCTTCGGCTCGAAAAACGACAGGGAGGTAAAGAGGCTTACTCCGGGTGTCGAGAAAATAAATTCCCTTGAGCCGAAGATGCAGTCTCTCGGAGACGCTGAATTAAAGGAATTGACTTCCGGTTTCAAGGTTCGCATCAAAGGAGGAGAGAGTCTTGACGATATTTTGCCGGAGGCCTTTGCCGCTGTGCGGGAAGCCGCGAAGAGGCATCTCGGCATGCGCCACTTCGACGTTCAGCTTATCGGAGGAATGGTCCTCCACGAGGGCAAGATATCCGAGATGAAAACCGGCGAGGGCAAGACCCTTGCCGCCACGCTCCCCCTTTATCTAAACGCCGTTACTGGCAAGGGATGCCACCTCGTAACGGTAAACGATTACCTCGCGCAGAGGGACGCCTGCTGGATGGGGCCGGTGTATAACGCCCTCGGGCTCTCGACAGGCATCATACAGCACGACGCGAGTTTTATCTTCGACCCGTCCTTTCACGGCGAAGACAGGAAGCATCCTAACATGAGGCCCGTGCCGAGAAAAGAGGCCTACGGCGCGGACATAACCTACTGCACCAATAACGAGCTTGGCTTCGATTATCTTCGGGACAACATGAAGTTCTCCTTAGACGATTACGTTCAGAGGGAGCTTAATTTCGCCATAGTGGACGAGGTGGACTCCATACTCATAGACGAGGCGAGGACGCCTCTCATAATATCCGGGCAGACCGAGGAATCAACCGACAGGTATTATCAGATAGACGGGATAGTGCCGTTTTTGAAAGCCGAGGCGCACTACACCGTGGAAGAGAAGGATAAGCAGGTTCTCCTTACCGAGGAGGGCGTTACCAAGGTCGAGGAACTGCTTAGCGTGGATAACCTCTACGACCCGCGCCACATAGAAACGCTCCACCACGTCAATCAGGGCCTTCGGGCGCACGTGCTTTTCAAGAGGGACGTTGATTACGTGGTGAAGGACGGCGAGATAATAATAGTCGACGAGTTCACCGGGCGTCTCATGCCGGGAAGACGCTGGAGCGACGGCCTGCATCAGGCCATCGAGGCCAAGGAGAAGGTGAAGATAGAGAGCGAGAACCAAACGCTCGCAAGCATAACCTTTCAGAATTATTTCAGGATGTACAAAAAACTTGCCGGCATGACAGGCACGGCCGAGACGGAGGCAGGGGAGTTCTATTCCATATATAATCTCGACGTTATAGTCATACCGACCAATCAGCCCATGATAAGACTCGATAACCACGACCTCGTTTATAAAACCAAGAAGGAAAAGAGAAGCGCGGTCGTAGAAGAGATAAAAGACTGTTACGAAAAGGGGAAGCCGGTTCTTGTCGGAACCATCTCAATCGAGGAATCGGAGAGGTTTTCCTCGGAGCTTAAGAAAAGCGGCGTGCCGCACCACGTGCTTAACGCCAAGCAGCACGAGCGCGAGGCCGAGATAGTAGCGCAGGCCGGAAGGCTTAACGCCGTTACCATCTCCACCAACATGGCCGGAAGAGGCACGGACATAGTGTTAGGCGGAAATCCGGTCTTCATGGCCGCGGCCAAGTCCGGCAAGGACGCAGGGGCGGAAGAATACGTGAAGGCGCTTACCGAGGCCTCGGCGGTTTGCGAGGAAGAGAAGAAAAAGGTCTTGGAACTCGGAGGCCTCTACATACTCGGCACGGAACGCCACGAATCGAGGCGCATAGACAACCAACTTCGCGGACGTTCCGGACGCCAGGGAGACCCGGGGGCGTCGCGTTTCTACCTCTCGCTCGACGACGACCTCATGAGGATATTCGGAGGGGAGCGCATAACCTCCATCATGGACAGGCTCGGCATGGAAGAGGGCGTGCCGCTCGAGCACTCCTTCATATCGAAGGCCGTGGAGAACGCGCAGAAAAAAGTCGAGGCGCACAACTTCGACATAAGAAAGCACATCCTCGAATACGATGACGTCATGAACGAGCAAAGGAAAGTCGTTTACGATTACCGGAGGCAGATACTGTCGAAGGACGGCGTAAAGGGGATGATAAGGGAATTTATCGAGGATGGCGCCGAGGAGTGCGTAACCTCGCGCGTGGAAGAGAAGGCCCGGCCTGAGGCTTGGGACTTTGACTCTGTCAACGAAACCCTCATGAGGCAGTTCGGGCTTCGCTTGGAGGACTCGGAAATCAAGGGATTGATTGATAGGGACGCGCTCGTTTCTCTCGTCAAGGCCAAGGTTACGGGATTTTACGACGATAAGGCCTTAAGGCTCGGAGACGAGGTATTTTCGCACGTCGAGAAGGTGATACTCCTGCACACCTTGGACGCTCTCTGGAAAGACCATCTCCTTACGATGGATCACCTGAAGGGTGGAATAGGGCTTAGGGGCTACGGCCAGAAAAATCCGCTTATCGAATATAAAAAAGAGGGTTTTGATCTTTTCGCCGGCATGATAGATAGCCTTAAGGCCGACAGCCTCGAGCGCGTCTTTAAGGTCGAGATAAAGAGGGAAGACGCGCTGCCTCAGATAGACGAAAGGCCGAAAGAGCGGAAGGTTACGCTTAGCAGGGGAGAGGTTTCAGCCGAGCCGTCGAAGCAGGCCCCTGTGAAGGGCGGAGTGAGGGTTGGCAGAAACGACCTGTGCCCGTGCGGAAGCGGACAGAAGTACAAGAAGTGCTGCGGAAAGTAGGGGGTATGAATGGGCGTAAATGAACTTGATGGTCCTACCGTAAAAGGCTTTAAGGCCGCTGGCATTTCGGCGGGCATAAAAAAGAATGGCAAAAAGGACTTCGCTCTTATAATAAGCGAGGCGCCCTGCGTTGTTGCGGGCGTTTTCACGAAAAACAGCGTCAAGGCCGCGCCCGTCATAATAGACATGGAGAGGGTAAAAAAAGGCTCTTCTCGCGGCGTTGTGATAAACAGCGGAAACGCCAACGCCTGCACCGGCAAGAGGGGGCATAAAGACGCTCTGGATATTTTAGCGGCAGTCGAGAGAGAGTTATCTCTAAAAAAAGGAGACCTTCTTATATCCTCGACCGGAGTCATAGGGGATTTTCTTCCGAAGGAAAAGATGCTCCATGCCGTCCCGATGCTCGTTAAATCCCTGGACGTTCGAGGCTTCGTCCCGGCGACCGAGGCCATAAGGACGACCGATACCGAGGCGTATCTCAAGACGGCTTACGGAAGGAAATATATCGGAGGCGCCAGTGTTAGCGTCTTAGGCATTGCCAAGGGCGCGGGCATGATATGCCCGGACATGGCGACCATGCTTTCTTTTTTCGCGACAGACGCCAACATAAAGACGGCTGCCTTGAAAAAGGCGCTCAAGGAGGCGGTCGGGTCATCCTTCAACAGGATCTCCGTTGATAACGACGCCTCCACAAACGACACTGTTTTGGTTTTCGCGAACGGGTTCTCCAAAGGACGCGGGATAAAGTATGGCACGAAAGAATACCGGGCATTTACAAGGCTTCTTACGGAACTCGCGCTCGAGCTTGCGAAGATGATAGTCCGCGACGGAGAAGGCGCGACGAAGCTTATAGAAATACGGATAAAAGGCGCGAGAAGCGATAAGGATGCCGAAAAGGCGGCGCGCAAGATCGCATCCTCTCCTCTCGTTAAAACCGCGTTTTTCGGAGGAGACCCAAATTGGGGAAGGATTGTTTGTGCCGCGGGATGTTCCGGCGTAAAGATGGATCAGGATAAGATTGACGTAACCTTAAGCGGAGTAAAGGTGGTAAGGAACGGCTCTCCGACCGGGCGGGAAAACGAGGCCGCGGCGCGGCTTAAGCAAAAGGACATATTGCTTACGATGGATTTTAAGCTCGGCAAAGGAACTTACGTATTTTGGACCTCAGACCTTACTCACGAATATGTCAGGATAAATTCCGCTTACAGGAGCTAATTCTATGATAGAAGGGCTTTCCAAGGAATGCGACAGGTGGCTTCGTCAGGCTGAATACGACTTAAGAGCCGCGGAGTGGTGCCTTGAGGGAAAGTTCCACGGCCCGGCGTGTTTCATGGCGCAGCAGGCCGGCGCAAAGGTTTTGAGGGCGTATCTTTTCTTGAAGAAAGAAGACCCGCGCGAAACCCGTTCCGTCGCTGAACTCCTCCAGAGGGCCGTTACCTACGACGAGGCCTTTAAAGATTTTGCCGAGTCGTCGGGAAGGCTCGACCTTTATTACAAGACCTCGCGTTTCCCCGACGCCATACCCGGCTCCATACCTGCCGAGATAATAACCGAGAGAGACGCCAGAGAGGCGATAAAGATATCCGGCGACATAATAAGGGCTGTCGAGGAGGCGAGAAAAAACAACCTCCCTGATGTGTTTTAGGTAATCGGTTATCGGTGGACGGTTTGTCATTGCGAACGCAGTGAAGCAATCTCGTGATTATAAAGATGAGATTGCTTCGGGATAAGCCCCTCGCAATGACAAATGACGATTACCGGTTAACCGTCAACCGATTAAGGAGGCATTGACGTTTGCCGGAATTCTTTAAATACATGTTCGCATTTTTCTTCGGCGCGTCCGCCGGCAGTTTCTTTAATGTCTGCATACACAGGATGCCGCTCGGGCTTTCCGTCGTAACGCCTCCTTCGCAATGCCCGTCATGTAAGAGCCAAATCCGCTTTTACGATAACATTCCGATAATGAGTTACCTCTTTCTTCGCGGAAAGTGCAGGACGTGCGGGACGCGCATATCGCCCGAGTATCCGCTTGTCGAGGCGTTTACGGCCGTGCTCTTTGTCGCGCTTTATTGGAGGTTCGGGCTCGGAGCGGAATTCTTCGTCTACGCGGCCTTCGTAAGCGCTCTTATCGTCATAAGTTTCATAGACCTGCGGACGAGGATAATACCGAACGTAATAAGCGTCCCCGGCATAGCCTTGGGTTTTATCCTTTCCTTTGTCTTATATGAGCCGCTCATGAGGGCCTTTTTAACTTCCGCTTCAGGGATAATTCTGGGTGGAGGCTCTCTTTTCGCTGTAGCGACCGGTTATTATTACTTGACCGGCAAGGAGGGCATGGGAGGAGGGGACGTGAAACTTCTTGCCATGATAGGGGCATTTTTAGGATGGAAGGGGGTTTTGTTTACCCTTATGGCGTCGTCTCTGATAGGCTCCTCGGTCGGCGTTTTTTTCATGCTTTTTCGCGGCAAGGGTAGTAAGTTCGCGGTGCCGTTTGGCCCGTTTCTTTCCCTCGGAGCGCTTTTGTACGTGTTTTTCGGCGAGATCGCGATAAACTGGTATATATTAACGATGTTCGGGCCATGAGGTATGTAGCTCAGCCCTTTAGAGCCTGCCCCCCGATGTAACATCGGGGGGGCTGATGCATATCAGGGCTGAAGCCCTGAGCTACAAAAGACAAGGAGTGACGGGGAAAGGGCTTTATGAGGTTTTCAATGGGCATAAGGGCAAGGCTTATGTCCGCCATAGTCGTCGTTACGGCGGCGGCCATGGGGTTTGTCGGCGTATTGTCCATAAGCGCGCTTACGAACTCCGCCTACTATTTAAAGGTCAACGAGGCGATGAAACTCGCCAAGATGGTTTCGTCGGTTCTTAACGACCCGGCTTACGCAAGGGGCGAGCGTCATACAACGGAGCGCGTAAAGACGCTCATGCGCGACGCCGGCATGACCGCGATTTACGCGACCGGCCCCGGTGGAAAGGTTTTTTTATCGGAAGGGAGACTGCCGAAAGACCCCGGAACTCCGATTATAGTTGAACAAGGCGTAAGGCTTTACAGGGTAAGCGACGGAGGCGAAGACTTTATCTACGCCTCGGTGGGAGACGGCGCGGGTCGCGCGGCCTTTACCCTGTCCATGTCGGATACTGATTCGTACTTGAAGCGGATGAAGTGGTTTTTAGCGGCCTACGCGCTCGCCTTTTCAATCATAATAATAGGGTTCGGCGCGTACTTCTTATCGCTTTTGGTCGTAAACCCGGTGAAGAGGCTCGAGGCCGCGGCGAAACGCATATCCGGCGGTGAACTTGACGTAAGGGCTTCAATCGAAGGCCGGGACGAGCTCGCGTCTCTCGGAACGGCCTTTAACGCGATGGCGGAGCGGCTTGAAGATGAAATTAAGAGGCTTGAGAGCGTCAACTCCGAGCTTATCGGAGCGAGGGAGGAGTTATTAAGGGCGGAGACCCTTGCCGCGATGGGGCGCCTTGCCGCGGGGGTCGCTCACGAGATAGGCAATCCCCTTGGGGCGATAAGCGGCTACGTGGAGCTTCTTAAAAAAGATATTTCGGACGAGCACGCTAAAGAGATGCTCGTGAGGGCGGAGAAAGAGATTAGCCGCATAGACCGCATTGTGAAGGAGTTTTTGGAGCTCGCCCGGCCCCCGGCAAGGCCGGCCTCGGACGTTGACATAAACGCCTCGCTCAAAGAGACGGCGGCGCTCCTCAGGGCGCATAAGGATTTCGAGCGGGTAAAGATCGAGTTCGCCTTGAAAGAGACTCTGCCGCCTGTTATCATAAACGAGGAAAAATTAAGACAGGTCTTCATAAATCTCCTTCTGAACGCGGCATGGGCAACGGACTTTGAGGGCGTTATAACGATAACGACAGGGCTTCAATCCGCCTCAAGGCTTCTCGGGCACGGCAGACGAAGAAGCGATGCCGGTTTAAGCGGCGCAACGCCGCCGAGAGACATGGTATTCGTCTCGTTTAAGGACACGGGGCGAGGCATAGGCAAAGATGATTTGGAGCGCGTGTTCGAGCCGTTCTTTTCGACGAGAATCGGGGGCGGCGGGCTCGGGCTTTTCGTGTCGCAGGGTATAATAACCCACTACGGCGGAAGGATAGAGGCGGAAAGCATTCCAGGAAGCGGGAGCGTTTTCAGGGTCATTCTGCCGGCGAAGGAATCATGAAGATACTCATAATAGACGACGAAGAGAACATGAGGCATATGCTCTCCATACTCTTAAAGAAGGGCGGGTACGAGGCGTCGAGTTGCGCCGATGCTTTGAGCGCCCTTAAGATGATTGAGAAAGAAGAGTTCGCCTACGTGCTTTGCGACGTAAGGATGCCGGGCATGACGGGCATAGAGTTTCTTGGCGAACTCAATGCGAGGGGCGCGTTGCCGACGGTGATAATGATGAGCGCATACGGCACGGTCGAGACCGCGGTCGAGTGCATGAAGCACGGCGCCTATGATTACATCTCCAAGCCCTTTAAGACCGACGAGGTGCTCATAACCCTGATGAAGGCCGAGGAGAGGACCCGGCTCAAGAGGGAGAATGTCCGCATGAGGGCTGAAATAGAGAGGCCCTACTCCGAGGCCTACGCCAAGGACGATTCCATGAAAGACGCGCTCGCGCTCGCGGCGAAGGTGGCGGATTACGATACCACGGTTCTCATAACCGGCGAGACCGGCACGGGAAAGGAACTCGTCGCCAGGGCAATCCATTACAACGGCAAGAGAAAAGACGGCCCTTTCATAGCGGTAAACTGCGGGGCCATTCCCGAGGCTTTGATGGAGAGCGAGCTTTTCGGCCACGTAAAAGGCGCCTTTACTGACGCGGTAAGGAATAAGAGCGGGCTTTTCGAGGAGGCGGGCGGAGGCACGATATTCCTTGACGAGATCGGCGAATTGCCGCGCGAGATGCAGGTAAAATTGTTGCGGGTTTTACAGGAAGGCGAGATACGCAAGGTAGGCGACACCAAGGCGGTTAAATCGGACGCCCGGGTCGTGGCCGCGACAGCGAGAGACTTGAGCGAGGAGATTAAAAAGGGGTCTTTCAGGGAAGACCTTTTTTACAGGCTTAACGTCATGCCGATAAAACTGCCGCCCCTTCGGGAAAGAAGGCGGGACATAGAAGGGCTTACGGCTATATTTATCGAGCGGTACGCTAAGAAATACGGCAAGCACATTAAAGGCGTTACGCCGGAGGCGATGAAAGAGTTGGAGACTTACGAATGGCCGGGGAATGTTCGCGAACTTGAAAACGTCATGGAGAGGGCGGTCATACTGGCCGATAACGATACGATAAATTCATCCAACCTTCCTCTTTCGGCCGAAAGAGGCGGAAAAGGGTTTCTGCCCCCGACCCATGCTTCGCATGGGGACCCCACCCTTTCCATAAAGAAGGCTTCGGCCGCCGTCGAGAGGGAGCTTATAAAAAAGGCGTTGACCATAACAAAGGGCAATAAGACAAAGGCCGCCGAACTCCTTGAAATAAGCCATAAGGCGCTCCTTTATAAGATGAAAGATTACGAGTTGTAGGCAGGGCCGGCTTTCCTTGAGAGGGGGGCTTTGTTCTCCTTTTTTTATTTCTTTTTTAATTTGTCATTCCCGAGGCCTTAATCGGGAATCCAGGGTTCTTTTTGTTTTTAAAGACAAAGTCTGGATTCCCGCTCAAAACACCGCGGGAATGACAAGTGGCGGCAGTAGGACAGGCGTCCCGCCTGTCCTACTTATAAGGTAAAAAGTTACCAACTATGAAAAAATTTCATAGTTGACGCCTATTCTACAAATAATAAGCCTTATAAATCAATAAGTTAAGTATGGCATAAGTGTTGCATATATTACCGTATATTACAAGGTGAGGTTATTTGATGTTTCGGTGTGTCCCCACGCCGAAACCTTTAGATGAGGTAAGGTCATGGCAATCGCATTGTTAAAAAAAGAATCAGGTTTCAGCCTTGTCGAGCTTTTGATAACGGTTGCCCTTGTTGGCATTGTCGGGGCCATAGCGATTCCGAGTATCATACAGCAACTGCCGAAGTTCAACATGAGGGGCGCCTCAAGGGACATAGCCGCTAAGCTAATGATGGCAAGGCTTCGGGCCATACAGGAAAATAAGCAATACGGCGTAAGTTTTACGGCCGGTGCGATTGATTCCTTCAAGGTCGTAAAATGTGACGCCAATCCGTGCTTCACGACTTCTACATGGTCTAACGCAGGCGCGATGGGAGAAGGCGCCGCTAACGTAAACGTAACAGATGAACCTTGTCTGAGCAGCAGGATAGAATTCAAGTCGAACGGGACGGTTAGCGCCGCGAATAACGGCGACATCACGGCCTGTCCCCCCGGAAGCGGCGATTACGGGTCTTACGTAAGGATAGCCAGGATAAGCACGTTGGACGGAACTCTTTCGCAGAATATAGTCGTTAATGCCTATACAGGCAGCGTGGTGGTTCAATGAGCGGGAGATTGGGCATGGTTGCTTTATAAAGAGAAAGAACCCCTCACCTCATTCCTCTCCCCAAAGGGGAGAGGAGGTAAAAAACCTCTCCTTGGCGGGCGAGGTGTCATGGTGATAGTAAAGTAGGTTGGGTTAAGCGAAGCGAACCCAACAGGAAGTAGTAATCAGGAAGTAGTAATCAGGAAGTAGTAATCAGTTTCTTCCTCTCCCCATCGGGGAGAGGGTAGGGTGAGGGGTGTAGAAAAGGCAATAACATGATAATATCGTCAAAAAAAGAAAAAGGCTTTACGCTCGTCGAGGTCTTGATTGCCGTATTCATAACCTCCGTCGCGCTCATCGCCCTTGCGAGCCTTGCAGGAACGGCTATTAAGGCCACGGAGGCCGGCAAGAAGCGCACTCAGGCCGTGAGTCTCGCGACCCAGAAACTCGAGATGTTGAAGAAGGTTCCCTACTCGAAGATTCAGGATACGGACACCACCGTTGTCGTCACGGAATTGCAGAGAACTTGCGTTCAAAGCGGCACTGTCTTTACCTGCACGCCTACTTCGGCGACCGACACGCTCGGCACGCCCGGCATGCCCGGCACGACTTCGTTTACGTGGAAGTGGAAAGCAACATACGTTGATCTCGATAACGACGCATGTTTTTTTGCCGCCAGTCCATGCGGCGCCGGTCCTGTAATAGACGACGGCGACATGAAAAAGATTGATGTCGAGGTTACATGGATAGACCTTTTGGGAAGCCACACATTGACATTAAGCATGCTGAGGGGCATATGAAAAAGCTTGTCCCCGCAATCTTAAGCGGGGAACCAGATAAAAAGAAGGGGCTGACCGTGGGAATGACAAAAGAAAAGAACTGGATTCCCGCTCAAAACACTGCGGGAATGACAGACAATGACGTGGTGGATTCTTTTTCTTCCTCTCCCGGGGTACCCATGCTCAAGCATGGGTCAGGAGAGGGTAGGGTGAGGGGGAAAAGAATGAAAACAAAAGAAAAAACCCCCTCACCTCATTCCTCTCCCCAAAGGGGAGAGGAGGTAAAGACAAAAGGGCATGTGTCAGTTTCTTCCTCTCCCCAAAGGGACCCGGGTAGGGTGAGGGGGGCTATAAAGGACGCCGGCTTTACCCTCGTCGAGGTGTTGATAGGCCTCGCGCTCGCCGCCATAGTGATGAGCGCGATATATTCGCTTTATACCATTTTTTACAAACAATCGGCCTGCCAGTATCTCAAACTCGAAGCCCAGCAGAACTCGAGGGCGGCGCTTGAGATGATACAAACGGAACTCTTGATGGCGGGGTATATGGTCGCATCCGCCGATGAGTCAATACTAAACGGCACTTCAGGCACATCCGTAATCTTCAGGTATATCGACGCCGATAATAACAAGATTGAGGTTAGATACGAGTTATCAGGCATAAATCTTAATAAGGTAAGATGCGTAAGAACAGGTTTATGGACAGATGCTTGTTCCACGACTTTTCCTAATACCGATCAGCCGGTTACGGTAATGGATAATCTTGACACCAACGGTCTGGCGTTCAATTATTTCAAATCCGACGGCACCGCGGCCGCGTTCGATACGTCTGCCAACAGAAAATTAATAAGATTCGTCAAGGTTGCGATAGAGGCCGAGGCCAGGGAAAAATGCGCGGGACAGACGGCTAAAGACAAGGTAAAGATGCAGACGGAGGTAAGGCTAAGAAACCTCGAGACCGAGAGCGGCCAGGCTGATACCACTCCGCCTACCGCCGTAGGGTGGCTTAAGGTTAGGGAGGCGGTTACGAGCGCGGGAAGAGCAGGCGTATGCGGAAGGCTTGCTTTACAGTTTGAGGAAAATCTTACGGAAGATCTATCGTATTACAGGATAACCTACAGACGCGACGGTATCGAGCAGGAGAGTTCGGTTAACGTGCCGGTATCGTCCACCACGGGAACGGGAACAGGCACGCTCGCCTACACGCTTTCGCCGGGGACGGATGCAATAACAGGTTTGTTGCCGACAAAATCCACCGATGTCTCTCCCAATACCTACGTCGTAGGCATAAGGGCTGTTGATACTTCAAATAACGCGAGCAGCATAAGCGAGGTTACGGGAGCGGCAGGTTTAACTTTAGCAACCAGCATCTCCTCATTCGGAGGCGCTGATAACGACACCACAATCAACCCCTCTAAACCGCAAGGCGCGGCAGGATTTACCACGGCGTTTACGGGCGTTGACGGCTCGAGCGACGGATGGGTGAATCTCTCATGGACATACGATACCGCGGCAAACCCCGACGTCGTGGGTTACAGGGTTTACAGGGGTAATTCCGACTTCGCCGCCCCTTATCCGATTAGTTCCGGAGGCATCGCGGCCGAGACCGACGTTTACGGAGCGGCCAACCAACTTATTGCTTCGCAAGGAACTTATACAGATAAAACAACAGGCCTTATCGGATGCCAGACCTATTATTACGCGATAACTCCGGTCAACTGCGACGATACCCTTATATCGGATGACGCCGGCGATACGGACGCGAAAAGGTATGTGTCAACCGATTACGGCGTAACCTACGGCGACGGCGTCGCCACCGTTGCGGTGGATTTCCCGACTGCTGGCGTCTCGGACACGGCTCCTACGGACACCGTCGGCATAGGCAGCAATCCGGGAGACCCTTCTCCCTATCCTTATCCTGTATTGAGCGCCAACGCAGGGTGGAAGAGGGTTTCCATGGGACTTACGAACCCTTATCTTTCCGGAGTCGCTGAGCTTGATAAGGACTTCAGCCACACTTATATCGCGTTCAATAAGCGCCGGAGCGGCGACGGCTGTAGCACGGACGTTAATTGCACAATCGGTTGCTGTTACCCGGTTGACATAACAAAGGACGGAGCGGTAAGCCTGACGTTAGGGAGCGGCGGCACGGGAGGACTTATACCGAACTACGAAAATCCCGACTCTACAACGGGTAAATTTACGGTCCCGGGACAGCGTGCCAACTTCTTCGTCAGCAGCGAGAGCGTTGTGGCAGCCTTTCCGCCGACATTAAGCAACTTATGCGAAGTGACCGCAGGCGACGGCAATCCCTGCACCTATTATTTCAAGGCCATATCATTTGACAAGTGCGGAAACAAAAGCGCCGTCGCGGTCCCGGCCCAGATACTTTCAACCCTTTGCGGCGACGACCCCGGCAATCCTTTCTCTCCCGGCGTTCCGGCCGGCTTTATTGTCAGAGGATGCGCCGGCGCGCAACTTGAGTGGAACGACCTTTCTTCCATTATTGATTTCGCCGGTTACGCGGTCTATAGAAACACCGCGGCCTCGCTTTGCGAGACTGATAGCTGCGTCTTGACAGGCACGACTGATTATCCGGCGGCGCTCCCGGTTAATACTATTTATGATTACCCTAATCCATATTGGCCCGACCCGGCAAATTGCCCGTGGGGTTGCAACAAGCCATATATAGCCGATACTGTGGCCGAGGGCGCGAGTTATTATTACTTCGTAAGGAGCATGGACTGCGCCTACGCCAACGACCCCCTCGGCGACAGTTCCTCTCCGTCGGATGGGAATTACATAGACTTTGCCGCCAACATCTCCGGCGCGGCATCGGTCGGGCCGGTGTTTTTCGGCAAGATAGACAGGGATTCCAAGTGCGAGGGCGTTGGCTCGTGCGGCAATGACGACACGGCAAATCAGCACAGGGAGGTCTTGACCGGCGTTGCGATAGACGCGGACAGCGGCTTCGGCACGGGCGCATCGAGTCCGAAGCCGTGGACAGCCAACGGAGTTGATTATACCCATAGTTCAGTAACGCTCTTTTTGAACAACACGAGCAGTAATACCATGACAATAACCGGCGCGACAGTGAGTTGGACGAACACGGACGCGCGGTTAAAAAATATAACGCTCCTCGGAGGGAGAAGTTTGGTTCTGAAGGCATCCAACGCGGTTTCGGCAAGCGGCGCCACGTCCGCTGCCGTAACCCTCACGACTCCGGTGGAGATACCCGCCAATAGGCGCTACGTGCCGATAACCTTCGAGTTCAAGGATTCCTCCGGCTTTCCCGTTAACATGAGGAGCGACGAAATCAGCGTGTCTCTCATTGCTACCAACAACTCAACCGGCACAACCTCCTGCACGAGTACCATGACTGTTTCGGAGGCCGTTGGAAGTATTGTCGTGCCGGGTGGCCCCGGGATTACCTCGGTGAAGCAGAATCAACCCGCAAGCGGCACAAGCGGCTACGCGGTGC
>JBAQMW010000025.1:0-3594 GCA_049303155.1 Thermodesulfobacteriota bacterium
CGCTCCAGCCGGCCGCCGGCGCGCACGGAGAACTTTGCGGAATGCTCGTTTTAGCGGCGTACTTTAAAGACAAAAAGAAACCAAGAAGAAAGATAATAATCCCTGATACCGCGCACGGAACAAATCCCGCGAGCGCGCATCTGGCCGGATTTCACGTGACGAAGCTCGAATCCGGAAAAGACGGCATACTGACTCCTGACAAAGTAGCCGCCGCGATGGACGAAGATACGGCGGCCTTGATGCTCACTAATCCCAACACCCTCGGCCTCTTCGAAGAAAACATCCGCGAGATAGCCGATATCGTGCACTCGAAGGGCGGCTTCATATACTGCGACGGCGCGAACCTAAACGCCTTAATGGGCATAGCGAAACTCTCTCAAATGGGCGTTGACCTCGTGCAATTCAACCTGCATAAGACCTTTTCGACGCCTCACGGCGGAGGCGGCCCGGGTTCCGGCCCGCTCGGAGTCATAAAGGCGCTCGAGCCTTATCTGCCATCTCCGAGGATAATAAAAGACAAAACCGCCTATCGCTTCGACTCGAACAGGCCGAAGTCAATCGGCAGGCTCAAGGCCTTTTACGGAAACTTCGCCATAATGGTAAGGGCATACGCCTACATATTAAGCATGGGAAAAGACGGCCTCCGTAAGGCGAGCGAGATGGCTATCTTGAACGCCAACTACATCAAAGCCAAACTCAAAGACTCCTATTACCTCCCGTTCGAGGGGACGTGCATGCACGAATGCGTGTTTACCGACAAATTGCAATCCGCTAACGGCGTAACAACGCTCGATGTGGCGAAAAGGCTCATGGACTTCGGTTTTCACCCTCCTACGATATATTTTCCTCTCGTGGTGCCTGGCGCGATAATGATAGAGCCGACCGAGACGGAAAGCCCTGAAACCCTTGATCGCTTCATAGAGGCTATGAAGGAAATCGCGAGAGAGGCAATAGAGGACCCGGCGATACTCAAGGAAGCCCCGTTAACCACCAAAATCTCGCGCGTTGACGAAGTCAAAGCCGCGAGAGAGCCGGTCCTTCGCTGGCGGGGGTGAAGCCCGTAAGCCGTGATGCGTTATACGTAAAGCGTCTTTCGTAGCGCCTCCCTTTAGGGTTGCGCAGTTCTAACATTTTAAAGCAGGGACGACCCTTCCCCTTCGGGGTGGGTGCCCCGCCCTGCCCTACATTTTTTAACTTCCCTCCCTGCTAAGGCTGGCGAAGCAATCTTGTTTTTCACGCATAACGGCTTTTCATTTGCCGTCCGCAAAGCCTAAAAAATAAGGCTGTACTCGAAACTCGCGTGTATCTCGACCGTTTCAATGTCGAAATCATTAGGAAACGGATTGAACGGGGACGCCAGTTTTACGGCCGTTACTGCCGCGTCGTCCAGGGCGGGATAATTGGAAGACTTTACCACGCGCACGTCCTTTACGCTCCCGTCCTTCGCTATCGTAAAATCAATCCTCATCTTTCCCTGCTCGCCGCTCCTTATTGAAGATTCGGGATAGCTCCAGAAAAGCTCTATCCTCCTTTTCATGTTAAGCAGGTATTTCCTATACTTCGACTCGGAGGTATTTATGGAGAGGGTTTTGCCCTTCTCTCCCTTGGGAGATTCGGCCTCATAGACCTTGCTAAGTTCCCGCAGCCTCTCATCGCTCGGAAAGAGCACGGGAGTTTTCGCCTGAGTGCTTTCCTCGGTTGAATCTCCCTTGCGTTTTTCTTCGGGCTTTTTTATTGGCTCAAGCTCGGTTGCCTTGCCAATGGCCTTATCAACAGTTTCCGAAACGGTTTTCTCTTTTTCTTTTTCCAAGACGTCTTTCGCGGCAAGAACTTTTTCTTTGCCGTTCTTTTCCCCTTTTTCCTTCCCTTCGACTTTGCTCAGGGCAGGCTTCCCTTTACTCTGCTCTTTTTCCCTATACCCTTTTGGCGCGCCTTCGGGAACGGTCTCCTTTTTGACAACCATGTTCCGGTCTGACATCCTCGAGGGTTTTTCGGGGGTCTCCTTAACTCCCTTAAGCCACGGCGGCAAATCCACCACGTCGACGAAAATCGGCGTTTTCCTCTCGTCCGGGACGATTGTCGCCGTCTTATGAGTCTGCGTATTATAAATGAAAAGAACCGTTGCCGTAATATGAACGGCAAGAGACAGGAATAAAAAGGCGGAAAACCTGCCTGAGATTTTTATTGACATGTAGTCTTTATTCCGGCTATATTTAAGATAAGGGCAGGCGTGACGCCTGCACCCATAATGCTTTAACTTGCATCGCGGTAACTTCCCGTTGCAATGGCTTCGCGCAACGGGAACCCAGCCACATTGGTTTATTCATTCATTTAGTTATCCGTAATATTATGGTTTATTCTACATCAAAATAGGGTTATCGGCAAAATCAAAAAGGAAGGCAGCGGAAGCCCATGTTCGGACTCGGCACAACTGAACTAATACTTATCCTTATCATAGTACTGGTGCTCTTCGGCGCCGGCAGGCTTCCTGAGATAGGGAGTTCCATCGGAAAAGCCATAAAGAGTTTCAAAAAGGCGACTTCCGACTCTACATCGGACGCGTCCGAAGAAGAAAAGAAAACATTCAAAGAAGAATCCGAAAAAAATAAAAAGGCTTAAACCTCCGCGTTGCGAATCAGTCCTTGCTGACGGCAAAATGAATTGATAAACCCCAGACCCATGCATACCGCGATGCAAGTTAAAAGATTCCGCGGGGTACCCGCCGGGGAACCCATTCTCAAGAATGGGTCGGGGCTCACCCCTGCCCTTGCGTATTTTCCCGAAACCTTCACTCTTCCTTCTCGCTTTACCGCTCAGCAAGTATCTCCCTTGCCCCCATCTTGACCTGCGGATGAAGAGTCCTGTCGATTGCTATTTTTTCCACGTCCTGCGTAAGAAGAAAATCCAAAAGCCCGATTGAAATCCTCGGCAAGGTATAAGGGTTTTGCACTATGGCCTTTATTACGGCGTAACGCCTGGACCATTTCCTGTGCGTGGCGAGAAGCTTGAGTATTTTGGGGGAACCCGGCCTTTTGGAGGCTATCTTTAAAACTTCTTTTTCGGTAATCCTCGGATTATTGAGGATGTTCGTTATGACCATCGCGTCGGGATCCGATAGAAGCCTGTCGAGCGTATCTTTTATGTTCGTTTTAGAGAGCGCCCTCCTGTGCCCCAAAGAGAGCATCTCCATCTTGAGTTCTTCTTCCTTATCATACCCGGAAACGCCTTTTTTGTGGGGCGGGAGGTCGGTAAAGAGGCGGCTTACCCTGCGCAGGCCAAGCTCTATCGCGGCGGCATGTATCTCTTTATACTTTTCGCTCCCAAGCGCTTCTCTTAACCCGTCGGGAGAAATCAATATCGCGTGCATCTTCTTTGCCAGGGCCGGGCGGGGCTTGCCGTAAAAAATGTCGAACATCGCCGCGACGTCCGAAGGCGCGAGTTTCTTAAGCCTTGAACTCAAGAAGGCAAGCCGCATATTATCCTCCGGCAGTTTCGATATGCCGAGGAGGAGTTCCGTCAGTATTTCTTCGAGATTTTCCATAAAAAGCGGAGGGATACCCCCGTCCGTCTGAGGCGGAGCGGTGGCGCGGGCGT
>JBAQMW010000026.1:0-6990 GCA_049303155.1 Thermodesulfobacteriota bacterium
TTCTTTCTGTATCAGCCCCCCGCGACCCATGCTTCGCATGGGTACCCCGATTGCGGGGGCAGGCTCTAAAGGGCTGAGCTACATAAAACGCATCTACACAAAGCCTCAATCCACCTTCAAAACCGTCAGAAAAGCCTCCTGCGGCAGTTCCACCCTGCCGACCTGCTTCATCCTCTTCTTGCCCTCTTTCTGCTTTTCAAGGAGTTTTCTCTTTCTCGTTATGTCTCCGCCGTAACACTTGGCTATGACGTTTTTCCTCAAGGCCTTTATCGAATCCCTCGCTATGACCCGCCCGCCTATGGCCGACTGTATGACGACCTCGAACATCTGCCTCGGTATGACGCCCTTCATCTTCTCGACTATGTTCCTGCCTCTGTAAAACGCCTTGTCTTTCGGCGTTATGACGGAAAGGGCGTCAACGGCCTGCCCGTTTATGAGTATGTCGAGGCGCACGAGATTCCCTTCCTTATAATCCAGATACTCATAATCCATTGAGGCGTAACCCTTGGAAAAGGTCTTAAGCCTGTCGAAGAAATCCAACACCACCTCGGCCAAAGGCATTTCGTAAGTAAGCATGACCCTCGTCGGGCTTATGTATTTAATCTCCCTCTGCACTCCGCGCCGCGCTTCGCAAAGACCAAGTATCGCGCCAAGAAACTCGCTCGGCATGTGTATGGAGGCTAATATATAAGGCTCTTCGAACTTCTCGACATCCGGCGGAACCTCGGAAGGATTGTCTATGTAGCCGACCTCGCCGTTTTTATGCGTTATCCTGTAAACGACCGTCGGCGCGGTCGTTATGAGCTGCATCCCGTATTCCCGCTCGAGCCTCTCCTGGATTATCTCCATGTGGAAAAGGCCAAGGAAGCCGCACCTGAAACCGAACCCCAAGGCGAGGCTCGTCTCAGGCTCGTAAATAATGGACGAATCGTTAAGACTCAATTTCGCCAAAGACTCTTTCAAATCCTCGTACTGGGAAGAATCGATCGGATAGAGACCCGCAAAGACCATGCTCTTTAAAATCTTGTATCCCGGAAGAGGCCCGTCCGCGGGGTTCATGGCGTCCATTATGGTATCGCCGACCTTCGTGTCCCTCACCTCTTTTATGGCGGCCGTTATGAAGCCGACCTCTCCGGCGGAAAGGCTCTCGACCTGCTTCGGATTAGGAGCGAAAACGCCAAGGGTATCCACCTCGCAGACCTTGCCCGTGGCGAAGAATTTTATCTTAGTCCCTTTTCTTACCGTGCCGTCCATGACCCTCACCTGCACCACGACCCCGCGATAAGTGTCGTACCAACAGTCGAAAAGCAACGCCTTAAGAGGCTTAAGAACGTCCCCCTTGGGATGGGGAATCTTTTTAACTATGGCCTCTAATATGTCTTTTATGCCTATGCCCTGTTTCGCGCTCGCCAAAACCGCGTCGCTCGCGTCAATCCCCAGGACGTCTTCGATTTCTTTTCTTATCCTCTCAGGCTCCGCCTGCGGGAGGTCTATCTTATTTAAAACCGTCACTATCTCAAGGTCCAAATCAACCGCCGTATAGAGATGCGCGAGGGTTTGCGCCTCGACCCCTTGAGAGGCGTCCACTACGAGGACGGCGCCTTCGCACGCCGAAAGGCTCCTGCTGACCTCGTAACTGAAGTCAACGTGGCCGGGGGTGTCTATGAGATTAAGCACGTAATCCAGCCCGTCGTCGGCCTTATAATCAAGCCTTGCGGTCTGGGCCTTTATGGTAACGCCGCGCTCCCGCTCGATGTCCATCTTGTCCATGAACTGGTCGACCATCTCGCGCTTCGAGAGCGCGCCCGTCATCTCAAGAAGCCTGTCGGAGAGGGTGGATTTTCCGTGGTCAATATGGGCGATTATGGAAAAATTACGTATCCTCGATATATCGGTCATCAACTCTTCTTTCTGTATTGTCGTCGGATAATAGGGTAATAGAGTATTCTAAATAATTACGATGGGTTTGTCAAAAGAAGGATTAGGCAGGGGTGACCCCTGCACCCCAAATGTTTTAATTTGCGTCGAGATACGCGCACCATGATGGTTTGTTAATCCATTGTGCTGTCCGCAGGCCGTCCGCATTATTGTCTTTTATATTTCCTTCGTAAAAGGTAAAATATCGTTTTACGCCGGCATCAAAAAGACGTGCAACAAAGAAAGGCTTTCCGTTTGAAATACAAACTCACGCTCATATATCCGGGCCACAAGAAAAACCTCGGAACAGGCAGGAGGAAGAAATATCCCATTCCGCAGTTGAGCCTCCCAACGATAGCGGCCTTGACCGACGACCGGTTCGACGTCGAAATCCTTGACGACAACATCGAGGACATGGATTTCGACGTAAAGACCGATTTAGTCGGCATAACCACCATGACAACTCTCGCGCCAAGGGCTTACGAGATAGCCGCTGAGTTCAGGAAGCGCGGCGTGCCGGTCATCCTCGGAGGCATACACGCCTCCATGATGCAGGATGAGGCGTCTCAATACGCGGACTGCGTCGTTATCGGCGAAGCAGAGGGCGTTTGGCCGATTGTGTTAGACGACTTCATAAACAACAGGCTTAAAAAGACATACGCGGGCGCGGGCTTGCACAACTTAGAGAACCTTCCGAGGCCCCGGCTCGACCTCTTGAAAAAGGACAGGTATTTTTCAAGCAGTCTCATCATGGCCTCCCGCGGATGCCCCCATGATTGCAGTTACTGCTCGGTAACCACGTTCTGGGGCAAGAGCTTCAGGTATAGGCCGATACCCGATGTCATAGCGGAACTGCGAAGCCTTCCGGACAAGATGGTTTTTTTCGCGGACGACAATCTCTACGGCAACAAGGTCTATGCCAAAAAATTATTCAAGGAGATGATACCACTCAAGAAAAAATGGTCGTGTCAGGGCGACACCCTGATAGCGAACGACCCTGAGCTTTTGGACCTCGCCGCAAAAAGCGGCTGTGAGTGGATATTCATAGGCATAGAGTCCATATCCCAGAAAAATCTGGCGGGCTTGAGAAAGTCGTTCAACAAGGTGGAACAGTATAAAGAAACCTTCAAAAAGATCCACGACGCCGGCATCAGCATATTCGGCTCTTTCATATTCGGCCTTGAAGAGGACGACGAGAGGGTCTTCGAGGATACGGTAAACTTCGCGATAGACTGTAAACTTGACGCGGCAAACTTCTACATCCTTACGCCGCTTCCGGGCACAAGGCTATTCGAGGAGATGCAGAACGCGGGCAGATTATTGCATACGGAGTGGGACAAGTACGACGCGAACCACGTGGTATTCAGGCACGCCAAACTCACGCAGGAACAGCTCCTCCAAGGCCTCATAACCGCGTACAGGCATTTTTACTCCGTCCCTTCAATGGCGAAAAGGATACTCCGGCCCGGCAATAAAAGGTTTATGCAGTCAATGGCTTTGAATATCGGACGTTGGTTCAGGAGGAAACGTTTCGAGGCGACGTGCCGGATGCAGTAGGACGCGGCAATCTCTTTTATTTAAAAAAATAAATAAATCTGTCCCCTTCATTTTTCTTTATTTTTGTCCCCTTTGTTTTCGGTTACTTCGTAAATCCGGTTTAGACCTTTTCCATTGTTGGGTTGCGCGGACCCACGCCGCTTGGCGTGGCATGGGTACCCCGAACCCAACCTGCTAAACCGGATTACAATGTTATCTATCATATCTGGATTCCCGCTCAAATGACTGCGGGAATGACAAGACTCTGGATTCCAACTCAAGAGACTGCGGGAATGACAAGAAGGGGAAAACCGTTTACCCCGTCGCCTCGTCAATCCACTTTAGATACTCATATAGACCGTCTTTTATCTTGAGCGAGATTATCTCAGGCAATATTACGGATTTTTTAACGCCTCGTCATGGTTTCCGACAACTCGAAGAATTATCGTATCGTTATGAATGCTAAAGGTGAAACGGTATTGATAATCCACCCGCGCTTCCCATATATTCTTTTGCCCGCCTATCTTTTTTGTATGCAATGACGGATGGAAGAGGTTGTTGAGCATAAGAGCGACGGCTTTTTTTGTCTTTATCTTGATATGGGCGGGGAGTTTCAGAAATGCTTTGTCAAAGGTTTTTGTCCGGCAGACATTCACTTAACGCGCCTTCCGCTTACCCTTGTTTATCTCCGCAAAAAGGCTTTTTATCTCTCTCGCTTCGTATGCCTTTGAAGTCCTGCCCGCCAATATGTCTTCGTGCGCCTTTTTTTCCGACCGCTGCCACGCGGAAGTGTAAAAATATGCCTGTGTCGGGTCTATCTTGGACAACGCCTCCTTATGTTTCACAAAACAGATAAAATCAAGCACCTCTTTGGCCTTGGAAACAGTCAACCCCGTTATCTCTCTGATAATCTCATTCTTATAATCCGCTGCATGCTGCATAATAACCCCCTCAAACTTACTTCAATTTATAACGCACCTATGCGTAAAAAGCAAGCGGATTTCCGCTGGTAATACAGGGACGCTTCCCTTATTTCTAATCACCGTTTTTCCCGAAGCCGTAGAGATAGAGTTAGGTGATAACGTTTCCTTGGAAATACGGAAAGTGTCCCCTGATAAATCATCATATCTGGATTCCCGCTCAAAACACCGCGGGAATGACAAATGGGCAGACCGCGGGAATGACAAGAAGGGGGAACCCTGTTCACCCCGTCGCCTCGTCAATCCACTTTAGATACTCATGCAGGCCGTCTTTTATCTTTAGAGAGATTATTTCAGGCACTTCATAGGGATGAAGTGCCTTGAGCCTTTTTTTAAGGCCGTCGAAGAGTTCCTTCCTTGTCTTCATCAAGCAGAGGACTTCGCCTTGCTCGCGGATATTCCCTTTCCACCTGTATATGGAGGTAACGTTAGGAAGAATATTACAGCATGCAACGAGGCGCTCCTCGACGACAATCCTTCCAATCCTTTTCGCCTCTGCCTCGTTAGGGGCTGTCATCATGCAAACAATGTAATCGCTCATATTTTCCCTCTCCTCCTCCCCCTCACCCTCACCCTACCCTCTCCCCTGAGGGGAGAGGGTAAAAAGAGAGGGACAATAACAATTCTTTTCCCTTTTCCCTATTCCCTCTCCCACAAAGGAAAAGGGTGCCAACAAACCGGCAAGTTGACCGTCAGGCGAGGCAGCGGCCGTTTTTACAACGCAGGCGTATGTAACTTATACGCCGAGTAGCAAAAACGCGGCTGATAACGAAGCCGGGGTACCCACCCCATAGGGTGGGTCGTGCAAATCGCCGGTTTGTACATTAACCCCTGTTCAAAAAATCAATCGCTATGCCTGCCATTAGGCTTGCCCCGACTGTCAAGCATCCCTCGTTGACGTCAAAGAAGGAAGAGTGAAGGCACGCGGTCACGCCTTTTTTGGCGTTACCCGTGCCGAGCCTGAAAAGAGTCCCCGGAATCTCCCCTGCAAAAAGAGAAAAATCCTCGGCCCCCATGACCGCCTTTTCCATTATAACTACGTTTTTCTTTCCAAGAACGTCCTCGGCAACAGCCCTCGTCATATCGGTAAGCCTCTTGTCGTTTACGACGGACGGGCAACCTTTCTCAAAACAAAACTCGTAAGAAGCGTTGTTCGCGTAGGCAACGCCCCTTAAAGTCCTTTCTATAAGCACGGGGATTTTCTTTCTCAAATTCGCGTCAATCGTCCTTATCGTGCCCTCGAACTCGACCCTGTCGGCAATGACATTCCTCGCAACGCCGCCTGTTATCTTTCCTATAGAAATAACGGCGTTAAGAGTCGGGTCTATCTTTCTTCCGATTATCTCGTGTATGGCGTTTATGGCTAAAGAAGCCGTCGCTATTGCGTCTATTGCCTGATGCGGCCTCGCGGCGTGGCCTCCCTTTCCTTTTATGACGGCAGTAAAACCGTCCGCGGACGCCGTCATTACCCCGTATCTTATCCCTGCCTTCCCTGCAGGGTAGTCCGGGAAACAGTGGAGCGCGACTATCGCCGAGGGACGCGGAGATTTTAACGCGCCGTCCTTAATCATGTCCTCGGCGCCGCCCGGGGATTTTTCTTCCGAAGGCTGGAATATGAACTTGACGCTTCCTTGCAATTTATCTTTAAAAGCCGAAAGTATCCTCGCCGCGCCTAATAAGACGGCGGTATGGACGTCGTGGCCGCAGGCGTGCATCACGCCGGGCTTTGAAGAACAGTAAGAAACGTTGTTCTTCTCCTGAACAGGCAAGGCGTCCATGTCCGCGCGAAGAGCTATTACAGGGCCTTTTGTTTTACCCTTTAAAAGCCCGACTACTCCGTACCCGCCTATCCCTGTCTTTACGCTTATGCCGCTTTGCCTTAAAATCTTCGCCACAAAGGCAGCGGTACCTTTCTCCATGCCTGAGAGTTCGGGGTTTTTGTGGATATGCCTCCGCCACGAGATAAGTTCTTTTTTAATCGAAACGGCCTTTTTTACGACCTCGTGTTTCATGCAAGGAAAATACCACCTTTAAGGGGTTAAATCAACTCCTTGCGGAGGGCAAAGTGAATGAATAAGCCTTTGCGATGCGCATACCCCAAGGCAATTTGAGACATTGCGAGTGCAGGGGTCACCCCTGCGCCAAATCAAAGATTAAAAATCAAAAGCCTGTCCCTATTTTCTTCAACCCGCTTGACATATCCTTTGCCGGAATATATCCTTTATCCATATGAACGCCGCTAAAGCCATAAGAATAACCCTCACGGCGATTATCCTGCTCGCGATATTTATTTCTCTGCCGAACTTCTCCGTTGTGACCGGAGACGCAGGGACGCCGGAATTCGTAACGAAAATCGGACAAGGCAACCTCGCTCTCTTGAGGTTCGACGCGCCGCAAAACATAACAAGGCTTATCGGCAAACTCCGCAACAGGGAAATGACGTTTTTCAAAGACCCCGAAAAAAACTCTTTTTACTCTCTCATATCCGCGCCCCTTGAAATGGAACAAGGCATACACCTCGTGGAACTCAAGACGCGCGAAGATTCCGGCGCAGGGA
>JBAQMW010000027.1:0-3651 GCA_049303155.1 Thermodesulfobacteriota bacterium
AGCATGGGCGCGCCGGTTTCCGCGAAAAGGGTCGCGCTCGCGCACATCATGTTCAAGGTTCTTGGCGTCATTATAGTGTTTCCGTTTTTGGGCCTTTTAACGGATTTGGTTTTTTTCGCCTCAACCGACCCCGCGAGGGGAGTGGCCTACGGCCACACGTTTTTTAACATAGCCATAGCGGTATTATTCCTGCCCTTTACCGGCCCCTTCACGAAGTTCGTCGAATACCTTCTTCCCGATACGATGAGAGAAAAGAAAAGCGGCCCAAAGTATCTCGACCCGATAGTCTTATCTACCCCCTCGCTCGCGCTCGGACAGGCGACGAGAGAGGCGTTGGGGCTTGCCGACATAGTGCAGGAGATGATGAGAGATTCGCTTGAGACGTTTCGGACTTCCGATAAAGCCCTTATCGAAAAACTGCAGGAACGTGATAACGACGTTGACGTCCTCGACAGAGAAATAAAACTCTACTTAACGAAACTCTCCAGAGAGAGCCTTTCCGAGGAACAGGCCGGAAGGGAGTTCGAGATACTTACGTTTTCCAACAACATGGAAAATATCGGGGACGTGATAGACAAAAACCTTATGGAACTCGCGAAGAAGAAAATCCACTTTAACCTCGTATTTTCCGACGAAGGCTTGAAAGAGATAACCGAACTCCACTCGAAGGTGATGGAAAATTTCGACATAGGGGTTGCCGCCTTTACGAGCGGCGACACAGACCTCGCAAGAAGGCTCCTGTCGCACAAGGCGGCCATAGCGGAACTCGAAAAAGAATTCAGGGAGGCGCACATAAGACGCCTTCACAGGGGATTTCGCGAGTCCATTGAGACGAGCGCGATACACCTTGACGTCCTAACCAACTTAAAGAGGATAAACTCCTATATCTGCAACATCGCTTACGCGGCGCTCGAAAAAGAAGTGAAGCAATAGCAGGCTGTTGAAAAAGTCCATCTGCCGCGTTGTCTTCGGCGCTCGTCATTGCGGCGTATATAAAAATACGCCTCACTCCTCTCTTCTCGACGCCTCGTGGAACCTATCCGAGAAGGATGGGTCGTGGAGCTTTTTGAACAGCCTGAACTCGCATACGGGTTTTTTAACATGCAATAGGCTCTAACGGTTTTCCGCGTTTGTCCCGAATCCCTGCTATAATCATATCCGACGGGAGATTTTTTATGAAGCATTACGACGTGCTTGTGGTGGGCTCGGGGCCGGGCGGGGAGAAGGCGGCGATGCAGGCCGCGAAACTCGGCAAGACCGTAGCCGTAATCGAAAGAAAACCCTTCATAGGCGGAGCCGGGCTTCACACAGGAACCCTTCCGAGCAAGACGCTCCGCGAGAGCGCGCTTATGCTCGCGAGCCTTAAACAGAAGGCTCCTTACGGGTTTCATCAGGTGCTTCCGAGAGACGTGACGCTTCAGGAACTCATGCATAAAAAAGGCGAAGTTACAAAAAGCCATATGGAAGTCATAATAGACCAGTTCACAAGGAACAACATAGAGATCATCTACGGCGACGCGTCGTTAGTTGACGCGAACACCTTGCTTGTCAAAAAGCGCGGGGGAGAAAACGAAGAGATAAAGGCCTCGGTCATAGTGCTTTCTCCCGGCACGAGGCCGGTGAGGCCCAAAGAGATACCGTTCGACAACGAGCACATCTACGACAGCGACACCATACTCGAACTCGATAAGATTCCCGGAAGCCTTACCATACTGGGCGGAGGGGTAATAGGGTGCGAGTACGCCTGCATATTCGCGTGCCTCGGCGTCAAGGTTACCTTAATCGAGAAAAAGTCCGTGCTTCTGCCCTTTGCCGACAAGGAGATAGTCGAGGCTTTAATGTACTGGATGAGACATTCGGGCATAGTGATAAAATCAGGAGAAGAGGTCGTTGGAATAGAAATCGAAAAACAAGGACGCGTCGTAACCCGCCTTAAAAGCGGCAAGCTTGCGGCCTCGGAAAAACTCCTCTATACCATGGGAAGGGTCGGCAACACGGATTCTCTCAATCTCGCGCCTCTTTCCATAGAGCTCGGCGACAGGGGGCTTATTAAAGTCAATCAAGGCTTTCAAACGAGCGTTCCGAACATCTACGCCATAGGCGACGCGATAGGGTTTCCGTCTTTGGCCTCGACTTCGAGGGAGCAGGGCAGGAGGGCGGTTTGCAACGCTTTTTCGAAGGAAGGTGTAACCTGCGAGGTCGTAACATATCTGCCTTTCGCCATATACACCATTCCCGAAATATCCATGGTCGGCGAGACCGAAGAGGAATTGACCGCCAAGGGCGTGCCTTACGAAGTCGGGTGTGCGAATTTTCAAGAGGTCTTGCGGGGGCAGATATCAGGGGACGTTTACGGGATGCTCAAACTTCTTTTCAGGAGGGACAATAAACGCATCCTCGGAGTCCACATCATAGGAGAAAAAGCCTCCGAACTCGTTCACATAGGCCAGGCAGTGATGAGTTTTGGCGGGACGATTGATTATTTCAAGGATGCAGTATTCAATTACCCGACCCTTTCCGACGCCTACAAGCAGGCCGCGCTTAACGGCCTTAACAGGCTTTAGGAATATGCCGAAAAGAAAAAAAGCGAAAATACTAATACTCGGAGTCGGAAACGTGCTTCGCCGCGACGACGGGTTCGGCGTAGCCGCCCTCGAATACATAAGGACGCGATATGACGTGCCCGAAGACGTCCTGCTCTTTGACGGCGGCGCCGGAGGCATAGCCCTTACATCAATAATCGGAGAGCATAAAAAGATCATAATACTCGACGCTGTGAGCGCGGGCAGTCTTCCCGGCGCCATGCACAGGATAACAAAAACGCATATAGGCAAGACCCGCGGAAAAACCCTGAGCCCGCACGGCTTCGGAGTCGAGGAGGCGCTTACGCTCACGGACTTCGAAGGCCGGAACCCCGATGATTTGACTCTCATCGGGGTCGAGCCTCTGGACACGACGAGCGGGCTTGAGCTCTCCGCGCTTCTGAAACTTCGTCTTCCGATAGCCGCCGAGATGGTAAGGACGGAGCTTAAAAGACACGGGGTGATTATGAAGGCGTTTCCGCGATGACTGCCGGACAAGAAACTCTACGAACGAGGATAAGGGTAAAGGGAATCGTGCAGGGCGTGGGGTTCCGCCCCTTTATTTATAACCTTGCCAAAAGGCACAATCTTAAAGGCTTTTGTTTGAACGATTCCGAAGGAGTTTTGATAGAGGCCGAGGGACGCTCATCTGACATCGAAACCTTCATAACAGAAATAAAAGAATCTCCGCCGCCACTGTCGAAAGTTGATGAAGCGATAGTCGAGAAACTCCCTCCGGCTGGGTTTCGTGATTTCAGCATAAAAGAAAGCCTTCATGACGAGCGGAAGTTTTCTCAGATCTCGCCCGACGTGAGCGTCTGCGAAGAGTGCATCGTTGAACTCGAAAACCCCGATGACAGAAGATACGAATATCCCTTCATAAACTGCACCAACTGCGGCCCCCGCTATTCCATAACGCTCGGCATTCCCTACGACCGTAAAAACACGACCATGGCTAAATTCACCATGTGCCAAGAGTGCCTCGCAGAGTACCAAAACCCGGAAAGCCGCCGCTTTCACGCCGAGCCTAACGCGTGCCCTGAGTGCGGGCCGGAGGTGTGGCTTATTG
>JBAQMW010000028.1:0-2401 GCA_049303155.1 Thermodesulfobacteriota bacterium
CCCCCGTCTTTTTCGGTGTAAGGGTGAGTTTTGTCTTTCCGTCTTTGACCGCCACCTTCACTTCCACGTCTTTTATGCCTTTGGTCTTTTCGAGGTTTTTTATCTGGTCGTCGAGGCTTTTCTTGAAGGTCTCGTAGGAAATCCCCTTCGTTACCTCGTTGCATTTTTCCCTTGTTAAGATGTATTCCTCGAAGGCCTTTTTGAATCCGTTGTCAGAGGGCGGGGCAACCGGTCTGTGAGGGGTTTCAATAGGATAAATTTCCAGCGGTTCGTCTTCAGTCAGGTTTACGGCGCGGGAACCGGATTGCCTCGCCGGTTGCGAAAGAGAACCGTCCGTGCCCTCGCCGTGCCTGTCCAGCGTGCCTTCTTCTATGGCGCGGAGCATCTTGTTCCAGTACTGTTTGTACGTGGTGTATTTGGCGATGAGGCCCGCTAATTTGAACTTCAGGCTCGTGTTCGTAATCGGGACGTTCGAGTTCCTGATGATTATCCTCTCGATTTCCTCCCGAAGCTGCCACGGCTCGCGCCTCAAGACCCTCGTGAAGTATTGTTCGTAGTTGGTCTTGAGCTGGATAATCTTGGCGTCTAACATGTCTACGTCTTCTTTTATGCCCATAACGATAAATTTTAGCAGAGATATCGGACGTTTGTAAAGCCTTTTGGCAGGCATTGCATGAGGAAAATACCTTGACTGGGCGCAGGGGTTTGATATATTTCTTAATGTATGAAAAACTTCGCCGCCATAGTGCTTGCCGCGGGCAAGGGCACGAGGATGAAGTCCTCTATGCCGAAGGTCCTCCACGAAGTGGCGGGCAAGCCAATGCTCTTTTATCCTTTGAGGGAGCTTCGAACGCTTAGGCCGAAAAAAACCGTTGTGGTAGTGGGGCACGAGGCCGAAAGGGTAAAAAAAGAGTTTCACGGCGAGAGAGCCGAATTCGTGATACAGAGCCCTCAATTAGGCACGGGGCACGCGGTCATGTGCGCCATGAAAAAGTTAAGGGGTTTTTCAGGCGACGTGCTCATACTCTCCGGCGACGTGCCTCTTATAACCTCCTCTACCATAAAGGCTCTTTTTAACGTCCACAAAACTCGCTCCGATAGAAAGCCGGTCATCTCTTTTATCTCGGTCATGCTCGAAGACCCGTCCGGCTACGGAAGGGTGGTGCGCGATTCCGCCGGAAGGGTTAAAAGCATAGTCGAGCATAAGGATTTAAAGCCTTTGCATAAGGGCATAACCGAGGTTAATACCGGCATATATCTTGTCAATTCGGAATTTCTCGGAAAAAATTTAGGAAGGCTTTCCACCTCTAACGCGCAACGCGAGTACTATCTTCCCGAACTCATACACATCGCTTATTCAACGGGCGAAAAGGTAAAATGCCTCACCCACGTTGACGCCGAAGAGGTCATGGGCGTGAATACCAGAGTCGAGTTGGCGCGCTCCGGCGCTATTATGAGGAAGAGGATTTTGACCTCTTTGATGTTAGACGGCACGACCATAGTAGACCCGGGCTCGACCTACGTTGACTTCGGCGTAAAGTGCGGCAAGGACACCGTCATACGGCCTAACGTCCATCTTATGGGAAAAACCGTCATAGGGGATAACTGTATCGTTCACGAGGGTTCGAGCATAAGGGATTCGGTCATCGAAGACGGCTCTCATATAAAGAGTTATTCTGTTATCGAATCGGCAAAGGTCTCGAAGAAGGCCGTTATCGGGCCTTTTGCGAGACTCAGGCCCGGAAGCAGGATAGGCGAGGGCGCGCACATAGGAAACTTCGTCGAGATAAAAAATACCGTCATAGGACGCGGCTCCAAGGCGAATCATCTTTCTTATATAGGCGACTCGACAATCGGGAGAGGCGTCAACATAGGGGCGGGAACCATAACGTGCAATTACGACGGAGTAAAAAAGCACCGTACTACGATAGAAGACAACGCCTTCATAGGAAGCGACTCCCAACTCGTGGCTCCTGTTACAATCGGTAGAAACGCCTACGTCGCCAGCGGCTCCACCATAACCAAAGACGTGCCTCCGGGGTCTTTGGCTATTTCAAGAGTCGAGCAGAAAATAATCAAAGGCTGGGTAAAGAAAAAAGGGCTCGCGAAAAAGAAGAGCTGAAAAGGAGAAATTGTTATGTGCGGTATAGTCGGATACATAGGGCATCGGGACGCCGCGGAAGTCATAATAGACGGGCTTAAGAAGTTAGAGTATAGGGGTTACGACTCTTCCGGGCTCGCGGTATTGAGCAACGACAAGATAGAGCTTCGGCGAAGCGTCGGGAAGATAGGAAAACTTGTCGAGAATGTCGTGAAGAACCCTGTCTCAGGCCATATCGGCATAGGGCACACGAGGTGGGCCACGCACGGCCGGCCTACTGAGGAGAACGCGCACCCGCAC
>JBAQMW010000029.1:0-10297 GCA_049303155.1 Thermodesulfobacteriota bacterium
CGCCTGTGGCGGGCGGCAATGACAAAAGGGGCAGATCGCGGCAATGAGAGATTTCTGATACAACCTGTCCTGAACTTGTTTCAGGGCTCGCAATGAGAATGGCAGAAGTAAACGAAAACGAGATTGCTTCGCGAAGCCTGTCCTGCGCCTATAAATAGAAGCAAAGTCTGCCAATGGATACGGAACTACCTCAAAAGTCTTTTATGTAACAATTCTTGCAAGTCTCTTCGTCCATCAAGGATACAGTAAACAAAGACATCCGGCTTACGAACTTCGTAAATTATCCTGTATGGTTTATAATGGACTTCCCTGAACTCACGTACGGATATACGCTCCAGTTCGGGCGGGATATGTCCTCGCATCGGAAATGCTTCGAGTTTAATGACGGTTTCTTCAATGCTGTTGAGCAGGGATTCGGCTTGTTCGTGAGAATCGTTCTGCGCGGCATATTGGTAAATATCAAAAAGGTCGTTTTCCGCATCTTCAACTAAATGAACGCGGAATTTCATTTTTCACGAAACCCTGCGGCTTTTTTCTTTACGTCTTTAAATGCCTCCCTGAAGGGCTTGCGCTTACCCTCTTCAAGGCTCTTTCTGCTCAATGCAAGTATCTTTAGCAACGCAAGAGATTCTTGCGTTTTTTCATATTCATGGATATTCTGCAATATAGCCTTGGCTTCGCCGTGCTGCGTGATTACCACTATTTTTTGCCCGGCGACTATTTCTCGCATAATATCGGAAGCATGGGCTTTAAAATAGCTTATGGGTTTAACGTCTTCTTTTAACTTCATTGGCCGCCTCCTTTCACCTGACTAAATATAGTCTATATTTTAGTCTTTAAAAAAGCAAATAATTTGCAACCCTCCGCCTTGCGATATGCAGGATTTTAACCTTTACAAAGGTTTTTATGCAGGGCTAAAGCCCTGCGCTGCATTTAAAAAATATTTACGCCCTCTCCCATACCTTTATGGACAAGTGTTTATACACGAGATAAGCGGCTCCGACGTTTGCCAGAATCAGCGAAACGGCAGTCGTTATGGCGGCGCCGGTGATTCCGTAAGGTGGTATCAAAATGACGCCGAACGGAATATTCACAAAAAACATGCGCCGCCCCGTATAGTTCCATCTGTCGACAAATCTACCTCTCCTTAACCGCTACGAGAACAAGTTCTTCGCCTGCGTCCTTATCAACTGCAAGCATCAGGCATTCATAAAGAGCGAAGAAAAGGCTCTTTACGCGGAGATAGCGCGACGGCGGCCGGTAATTAGGCGGACTTTTGCCTGTCCTTTTTATCTCGATGCCCTGTAGATATATTTGCCTTGGCCCCGAGATAATCGAACGGACTGAGTTTACCTTTAAGCCCGCCTTTTCAGCAATGGCTCTCACGTTCTTTCTCGAAAAAGAATACAGGTGTCTCGGCGGGTCAAGGTGCACATAATCCCCCTTAAAAATCCTGTGGCCGAGGCTCCTTGAGTTGGGGCAGGTAACGACGAGGCTGCCTCCGGGCCTTAAAATCCTCTTTATTTCTTCAAGGAATTTAACGGGGTCATGAACATGCTCTATCACGTGATTCGCGGTAACGGCGTCGAAAATATCCGCCCGGTATTTAACCTCTTCGAGCGTCCCGACGCTGACTTTAAGCCCGAATGACTCGGAGGCGCATTTCGCGGCGGCACAATCGAAGTCAACACCTTCGACCTCCCAGCCAAGCTCCCTCATATGCGAAAGATACAGCCCGGAGCCGGCGCCGACGTCAAGGAGCCTCCCCTTCTTCGCGCCCTGATGATACATGGAAGACCAGAAGAACCTGCCGATGGTGGAATTTCTTTTTATGGCGCGGCTTAAACGCATCCATCTTGAAAGCTCCGGCTGAGCGTGCGTATAATATGAGCCGGGGTACAGGATACCGGTATCTTCCTCCAGCGGCACGGGGTCAAGATACAACAGGCCGCAAGATGAATCCTTGCAACGCCGGATCGACCATTTTCCCGGAGCGTCGAAGAGCCTGTCCCTCATGTCACGGTAGAGGACATCCCCTTCGCCGCCGCAGAGAAAACACCTTTCCGCCTTCGAGACCCTTATGCCTTCGTTAATTTCGACCATTTGTTCCTACTCTACATTGCCACATTCAAATGGATTTGCGCAACCCCTGAGCAACGAAGGCGGCGGCTGCGGTTGTGACAAGACCCGCGGCAACGAGATAGAGCAGTCCCGCCTGCTTGAAAACTGCTTCGGGTTGCAAATACCGAAAGACCACTGCGATAAGAACAGTGGCAATGTTATGTTTTCAATTTTTTATCTTTTTTATCATACGGATGATTTTTTCTCCCATAGGCAAATCTCTTATTATGCTGACCACTTTAGATAGATTAATCTGATACCACAATTCAAAATGGCCGCCAATTCCTCCCCCTGGCGGCAAAGGTTTATAATCGATTGAGCTTAAAGCGCGAGGCAGTCCGGATAAAATACATCTTTTGCAAATTGAGTCGGACAATTTTTTCTGCCAGATTTCTTCTGCAGACATTTCAAGCACATTTCCTAAAATATGATCCAAATCATCATTAGTCATGCCGCAACAAAGCAATAATTGACCGATTTCATCAATAACTAAATACTTCCACATAAAACACTGATAGTGTTTAGACCTTTGTCTGTGATAAGCCAACTTTTGAGAAATGTAATTAAAAAAAAGGTCCGCTTCGACCTGCCTTTGCCTATCTTCAGATAACACCCCTGGTAATCCCCTTTCTGCATAATTTAACATTTCGGACAAATCATTTAAATAAGCAACTGCCGGATTAAAATTAATACCCGGTCTATCAAAATATTTATACGCTTCCCAGAACTCCCTTTCATTAAATATATATCTATGCCAAGCAATACGTATCTTTGTATTAGGTGCATAGGCGCGTATCTTGTCATAGAAGTCCTCAAAATTATCGAGAACCCTGTTTAATGATGCCCCGTGAATCTTGCCATAGCTATCCTGACTAAATCCGGACAAGCTAAATGTAACTTCACTGATTACCTGAAGATTGTCTTTATCTACTTCGGGTTTCAGAATAAAATTGGAGCTAATACCTGCATATAGTTTTTTCTCCTTTAAAATTTTTAAGATATCGTTGATCCCCGGATTAAGGAAAGGCTCGCCCCAATTATACAACAGGATCGTTGGATTATGATCTCTGTGAAGAATATCAATATCGAGGAGATGATCCAATATTTGTTCAAATAAAACCGGCGACATATTTTTGCCGGAATATCTCTGCTTGAAACGCTGTCGAGCGCAGTATGGACATTTTGCGTTGCATCTCCCGGATATCTCAATAAAAATGCTTAATACTTTCGGGATAAACTTCTTGCCTCTTAAAATTGGCAAGCCAACAATAGTTTTTGGCGTATTATTATTTTTCCGCATTGGTATTTCCTCCGCATACTGCCTTCAATATATTTGTTGGAATACTTATGCGCAGGAGAGATGTTTATAATTTTGTTTGCGCATTCACTTAGAATACTGTCCTTTCCTAAGTGTTGCACTTCCTTATTGAACCGGGGATTCAGGAAATATTTACGCCCTCTCCCATACCTTTATGGACAAGTGTTTATACACGAGATAAACCGCTCCGATATTTGCCGCAATGATAGAGACGACCGTCGTTATCGCGGCGCCGGTGATTCCGTAAAAAGGTATCAGTATAATGCCGAGCGAGATATTCACGAACAACATCAAAACTGCGTTATTTCTGTTCGCCTTTTCATTGCCGGTCATTATGAGCATGTACCCGACCGAACCCGCCGCCACGTTTACGAACTGCCCTAATGACATTATCCTTAATGCCGTCTCACCACCCTTGAAATCCTCTCCGAAAAGAGACATTACGAATCCCGGCGCAAGCATGAAAACCAAAACTATCGGCAGAGCGGCCAAACTCATCATCCGCGCGGAACTTTTTAACGTTGCGCCAAGCGCTATTATATCATTTTTTTTGTAAAATTCGGCAAACTTCGGCGCGACTATGGCGTTGAAAGAAAAAAGCACAAGGCTTATAAGGAGCGACGTTCTGGAGGCCATTGAAAAAATCCCCACGTCCCTGCTTGTTCCCCATATTCCCAACATGAAAGTCGGCGCCCATGTAACGACAACGCCCATCAAAAAAGACCAGAATAAAGGCATGGAACTGTCCATGAGTTTTTTGGTTTCAAAAAATATCGTGGCGCCCGGTTCATGAGGCACAGCCCTCTTCCATAAAAATCTTCCGAGCGCCAACGCCAAAAGCGAGGCAGCGACGTACGCGGATATCGCTCCGCTCACGCCCCATGTCCTTCCGAGAAAATAAAGCCCTATGATGGAAAAAGCGGAAAGAGCCACGAACTGAACCATAAGCGACTCGCCTATCCTTTTAAGCCCCTTCAAGCCCTCGGCATGAAGCACTAAAAGCGAGACCGGAGGCACGGCAAAAGACATCAACCGCAGCGGCAGTGTAAGCTCCGGCTTGCCCAGGACATAAGCCGCCAAAAAAGGGGCGGCCAGAAACACGGCAAAACCAGCCGCAACGGAAGATAGAAGAACAAACAAAAACGTTTTTCTGTAAGCCCCCTTTACCGAAGCCCAGTCGTCCGAGGAAGCGCCTTCGGCAACGAATCTGAGAAGTGCGGTATCCATGCCAAGCCTGCCGAAAAGCGTCGCAATGGTCGTAACCATAAGCGCGAGGTAATACTGCCCAACGCCTTCGGCCCCTAAAAGCCTCGAAAGCAGAACGTTAAAAAGAAACATCAGCCCGGTCGAAGACACCCTTAACAAGAAGGCAAGCAAGGCGTTCACAACCACTTCTTTCATGTCGCGGTCAAGGAGCTTATTTAAAAATGGTATTTTCTCGATTAAACCGTTCATCATTCCTGCTCCAAGCCCCTCCACTCAAAAAAAGCATCCAAAACTTCTTTAGCCTCCGGATTATCCGGGGCTATGCCCGAAATAACGTCCCTATCGCCCGACGCCCTCCACACCAATTCAAAGGCCGCAAAAAGATAACTCCCGTGAATCCTCGATATGGTTTCGCTCCTCCATGCCTCTTCGTAAATGCTCCCTTTTATATATTCCGGCACAAGATAAATCACGTCAAGCCGCGCCAATTCGCGCGCCTCGGCTATGGCCTCGCCCTTCATGCCGGCCAAAAGATATTGATTAGCGACGGCTTGGCGAAGAGGCGCATTTACGGGATAGGCTTTAACAGCCCTTTCCAATTCATTCTTTGCCGAAGCCTCTCCTCCCGGCGAACCGGCGTATAACTTGGCGAGCGCCAAATGATATTCCGGATTTGTCGGCTCAAGAAAAATAGCCTTGCGTATATCTTCAATCGCCGCCGGATATTCGCCGTCCGTAACGAGATTTCCGTAATCCTCTCCACCCTTCAAAGCCGTTACGATTTCCTTCCACTTTCCGAGCCTTGCGCGCAGCTCGGCGGAATCCTTGAAGATGCGCGAATTGCCGGGAGTAATTTTTTTGGCAAATCCCAGATATCTCAAAGCCGCTTCGTAATCAAGAATTGTCTCCGGAATAATCGGCTTCATGCTCGACTCCCCTATCTCCGCATCCACGTTGGTTATTGAGACATTCGCCCTGTAAACGAAATAAGACGAGAGTATCGTTCTTAGCGGAAAAGAAATCAATACAATCGTGATGAATATAACTATCCAAGATGGATATGCCCTTGGCTTAACCGCGTTCATTGGCGCCGCCTCCTCGTCCGATGGCATACACAATGGCGTAGGTCAACGCCGATATTATGGTTATTAGAAGAGCATTTGCCGGTATCCTCATATTGAAATCGCTCATGCTGTGGACTAAAATGGCGACGCAGGAAGTTAATCCTGCAAGCCCCATGCACTTGACGAAGGTGTTATTCCTCGAACGCCATCGCCTTATTACGCGGACGAAATAAAAGATTATAGCCGACATAATCACGAAAAGCCCCGCCGCGCCGGTATCGGTGAGGAACTCGACGTAATCATTCTCGGCGTGGGCGAAAAAAAACGCCGGGCTGTGGCTCTGATACATAGGATAAACGCTCTTGAAAGTCCCGAGCCCCGTGCCTGTCAAAGGAAAATCGCCCACCATGTTCGCGGAATCCTTCCAGATTTCAAATCTCGGCGTCCTGCCTTCGCCGCCTATCTCGGAAAATCTGCGCTCTATGCCATCCCATGAAAATATAGCTAACAATAGCGCGGCAATCACAGCCGCCGCGCCGATAAGAGCGGTCCATTTCTTAAGCGACCTTCTCGTGAAACCCATGATAATAAAAAACAATATCGAAATGGAAAAGCCTATTATCCCGCCTCTTGAAAGGCTCATAAACAAAGCGGCCGACATCAAAAGCGCGGAAAACGCGAACATCGCCATAGGCCACATGTCCCCGCTATCCATTAATCTCGCTAAACGCCGAGCGAGCGGCAATCCCGGAAGGCTCTTCACGTTGGAGAGCCTGTAAATAAGCATTCCGAGGGCGAGAGGCACAGCCATCTCCATATAGGCGGCAAAATTATTGTGATTGACATACGGCCCCCATACGTAAGTCATGTTGGATTCGATATTGACCCCCAAATCGTAAAACCAATAAAACTTTCCGTTCCAAGTGAGCTTTTGCGCGACCGCGAAGACCGTGATAAAAACGCCGAGCGCGATAATGACCGCAGACAGCCTCTCTATTTGTTTCCTGGATTTATAATGGTTTGCCACCGCGACAAACAACAAGGCGTAGGAAAGGAACTTGAAAAACTCCGCTTTGGTGGCGTACGGATAAAGGCTCAACGTGCGCCAAGCCGCGGCCTCTCCTTCGGGTAAAAAGGTTTTCAGGGTAGCGGCTGTGTTCGGAGAAATGAACGAGACGGCGCCTATCGGAAGAGGAAGCATCTGTAAAAGAACCAACGCGAGGAAAGCGGCAAAAAAAATAAAAAGCGGGGCGGGTTGCGTCTTCGCATTTCCTTCAATCGAAATCTTGAAGAGCCAAATGCCGAAGACAAGAAACGAAACAACCTGCATGACGGAAGAAGCGATTGCCCCGCTTGAACCCAAAGCGAGCGGAGCCGCGACAACGAGACCCATCACCCCGGCTTCTATGACGCGGCCTAAAACCTCGGATTTATTTCCGGATTCAATCAAGCGAAAAGTCTTTGCAGCCATCTTCTTCCACCGGCGGGTGTTTCAACGGGCAGGGCCATCGCGATGAATTCGCCGCGTATGATGGCCAGCGGATTTTCCCTTACAAGAGACATGGCGGCCTTTTCCCCCGCTATATCGGAGACAAGGTCAACGGCTTCCGAAAGGAGCGGAGGGCGCTTGACTGCGCCGTGCGCGTCCGTTGCCATGACATGAACGATATTGTTTCTAAGAAAACGGACGCACGCCCTTTGAACGTCTTCTCCGAACTCGCCCGTAACGCTCGATGCGGTTATCTGAACCAGCGCGCCTGCGGCCGTCAACTCGGCCAACTTTTCGGGATATTTCATGAAATACGCGTTTCTCTCCGGATGCGCGATTACGGGAATCTTTCCCGCTTTAATGATTGCGCGGATATGGTCGTTCCAACCGCTCGGAAGGCAGTCAAACGGCGTCTCGGCCAGAAAATATTTGGAATTGCCGTTTAAGGTCGAATGTCTTGTCTTGTTTACGAAGGCAATGGTTTCGTGGGTTAGCGAAACCTCGGCCCCCACCAGTATCTCCAACTCCACGCCTTCCGTTGCAATGCGTTCCGAAAGAATCCTTGCCCTTTCATACACCTCTATGGAGTCAGGCTCAAACACCCCCGGCTTGAAATGCGGCGTGGCAACGATGGTCTTTATGCCGTCTAAAGCGGCTATACGGCACATCTCGACGGATTCCTCGATGGTCTTGGGCCCGTCGTCAATGCCGTAAAGTATATGGCTGTGGATGTCTATCATGAAAACCCTTGGGCGGCCTAATGCTTTTGTAGTTCAGCCCTTCAGGGCTGATACGTATCAGGGCTAAAGCCCTGAGCTACACTTATTTCTTGGAATCTTCGTCTTCCGCGTAAGAATAGTAATAAGAATAATAGTGGTACGCGTCCAGTTTTTTCATGGACATGTTGTTGAGCACGACGCCGGTCACCTTGGCCTTTACGCCGTCAAGAAGATGCAAGCCGCGAAGCACAACCTCCTTGCTTGTAACGCCGCCCCACGCAACAAGAACAACTCCGTCAACCAGGGAAGACAGGATAAGCGGGTCCGAAACAGACAGAAGCGGCGGCGAGTCCAATATAACTCTGTCGTATTTGCCTCTGGCGTCGGCCATGAAATTCTTCAACTTGGACGAAGAAAGAAGTTCCGCCGGATTCGGCGTGTGCGTGCCGCCCGTTATTATGTGGAGATTCGGCTCTTCGGGAATCGTCTTCGTAACCTTGGCGATGTCGGCAGTTCCGAGCATTATGTCCGAAAGCCCCTCCGAACGCTCCAAACCAAAGGCCTTATGAACGGTCTGCCGCCTTAAGTCCGCGTCCACCAAAAGCACCTTTTCCCCGGTATGAGCCAGAGATACCGCGAGGTTTGTCGCGGTAGTGGTCTTGCCTTCGGAGGCTATGGAACTCGTTACGAGTATAACTTTCTTCGGCGCGTCCACGCCGGAGAGCATCAAGCCCGTCCTTATGGTCCTGTAAGCCTCGGATATCATGGACTTGGGGTTATCAAAGAGATGTATGACCCGCGTCTCGGACTGCTTTCCGTCTCCGGACGTGGACGGCACGAACCCCAGGAAAGGCACGTTCAATACGTTCGACACGTCCTCCGGGGTCTTAAGCGTATCGTCCATATATTCAACGAAGAACGAGAGCCCTATGCCAAGCATGCTTCCGAGGGCAAGCGCCACAAGAAGATTAAAGGCCTTCCTCGGCGATACCGGGGATTCCGGTATTACGGCCCTGTCCACGACCTGCGCGTTGGAAACCGTAACGCCGCTCGACAGAGAAGCCTCTTGAAGTTTCTTGAGGAGTATGTCGTAGAACTGCTTATTGCTTAAAGACTCCCCTTCAACGACGTTGAATTCTATGGCCTGCCTGCTGAGATTCAAGACCGTCTGCTTCTGTTCGTCTATCCTCTTTCGGATGGAATCTTCTTTGCTTTTCGCTATTTCGTATTCGGTCTTAGCCGCGTTAAGCATCTTCCTCGCTTCCGCGATAAGGTTTTTCTGCACCATTTCGAGTTCGGATTTCGCCTTTACCATCTGCGGATGCTTGGCCCCGTACTTCCCTGAAAGGTTGGAAACCTCTTTTCTGAGATCCAACTCTTGAGTCCTTAAGCCTTGTATGACGGGGTTGTTCATGATGTCGGGAACTGTCGCAAGACGCTCGGGCTGGTCTATTACGCCCTTTATCTGCCTGTGCCTTACGTCGGCGTCCTGCTTCTTTGCCTCGGTTTGAACCAGTTCGGTTACGAGCTGGTTCAATTCCTGCATAATCACGTTCTCCTTGGCCTCGAAGGACACTATGCCTTTGGTTTCCTTATAGCTCTGGAGCTCTTTTTCCGACTGCTCGACCTTACCGCGCAGTTCCACCAATCTCGACGAAAGCCACTCCACGGCGTCTTTGAACGGCCTTACCCTTATATCAAGATTGTGCTCTATGTACGCGCCGGCTATGCCGTTGGCCATGACGGCGGAAACCTTTGGATTGTCGGAATTGTAACTGACCTTCAGCAAATCGCTGCCCTTGTTTACCGCGATATCCATCCCGTCGAGCACGACGTCGGTCAGCGTCGGGTCCAATTCTTGCCGGTCAGACACGGCCGGAAACGGGTCCTCGCCTTCACCGCCCATGCTTAGCCATGACTTTACCGAATCTAAAACGCTTTTTATAAAACCGTTTTCATAGTCGTCTTTCTTCTTAAGAAAATAAATATTCTTATCGAGTTGGAGTTTTCTCACAATCCTGTCGCCGAACTCGCGACTCCGCATTATCTCCACTTGAGTGTTATAATACTCTTTGGAGTCTTTCATCTGAACGAAGCCGGACTCGCCCTCGGAAAAACTCATGGTCTTGTTGCCGAAGTCGAAAAGTATCTGCGCCGTGCCTTTATAAACCGGCGTTGCGAGAAAGGAATATACCAACGCCGCGCCGACAATCGCCAAAAAGGCGATAACGGCTATCTTCCGCCTCTTTAGGAGAACCCTCCAATAATCCAAAAGGTGTATTTCCTGGTCGCTAAAACTCATTGAAACCTCCGCAAAGCCTCTTCCCATGTAGCGCAACCGCAACCCTTTAAGGTTGCGTCTCGTCTTTTCGCAGGGCCG
>JBAQMW010000030.1:0-1968 GCA_049303155.1 Thermodesulfobacteriota bacterium
GAAAGAGATTTGGAAAAGGGGGGAGGAAAAAGGAGAGATTTGAAAAAAGGGGGGCAACTGAAAGGGGCTTATTCAAGCGTCCTCTCCTTTTACAAAGGAGAGACAGAGAGGATTTAAAGGGCGCCGAACAATAGCGGATAACAGGCCTCTTCATATCCTCAAAAAAACCCTTGACAACAGTTTCTCAAGGTGGTAAATTTTGGGAAAATTGCACAACGGGGAGGTGAGGTTGGCTAAAGATACGCAGGTTTTTTGCCGCTCGTCGCGGCTTAGGGCGTATGCTTGAAGGTTCGCTTCGCTGTGGCAATTATAATATATAAGGTTTAAGCATTTTTAAAAGGCCTGAGTTTTCATTTTTAACGGCCTTGCAACAAGGTTCTCCCCCGACCCGCCTTTTTGGGCGGGTGCCCCGAAAGGGGAGGACAGAGGGGATTCAAAGGGTGCAGGTTAATCCCCCCAACCCCCCTTTGAAAAAGGGGGGAGAGAAAAGAAAAGGGGATTCAAGAAAAGCAACAAAAAACGAAAACAAAAACGCAAGGAGGCGACAAGATGAAGAGATTCTGGGCATTAGTAGTAGCATTAGCGGCGCTGGCAGTATGGACGGTTCCGGCGCTCGCCGACGTAAAGTTAAGCGGGCAGTACAGGCTCAGGGCAGAAAGCGCGAGCGAAACAGATTTCAGGGATGATAGCCAAGGAAATCACAGCAATCTGGCGTTTTACGGCCAAAGGGTAAGGCTTACCGGAGTAGGCACGGTCGGCGACGACGCAACTGTAAAGATAACCCTTCAGGACACGAGGAATTGGGGAACCCTTCAGAGTGCGGCAGGCGGTGACGGTCCTTTTGTTGACGGTCCCGGGCTTACGGACGGTGGTAATACCCTTGACCTTCACGAGTCTTTCCTCCAGATAAACAAGTTCTTCGGAACTCCTCTTAGTCTTAAGGTCGGTCGCCAGGAATTAGTTTACGGAGACCAGAGGCTTATAGGTTCCTTCGGCTGGTCGAACCAGGGCAGAAGTTTCGATGCCCTTAAGCTCATGTTCTCTAACGACACTGTGAACGTTGACGCCTTCACGGCCAAGATAGAAGATAGCAACGTGGCGGCAGGCGATAGGAATGACGACATTGACTTTCACGGCATTTATGCAACGATTAAGGCAGTTCCGAATAACGCCATTGACGTCTATGCCCTTCTTTATAAGGACGACGGCAGCGCGGGATTGTTTACGACCTTCGGCGCAATAAAGGCCGAGCTTAATACCTACGGCGTAAGGCTCGCGGGTAAAGCGGCCGGCCTTGATTACACGGCCGAGTATGCAATGCAGACAGGCACGTTTGAGGCCCCGACCGGCGGTACGGACACGGACGTGGACGCAAGCGCCTATGCCGTAAAGTTAGGCTACACAATTCCGAGCAGTCTCGGTTTGAGGATTGGCGCTGAGTATGACTTTGCCTCAGGCACTAGCGATACCGCCACTGATATGGAGACCTTCATTCAGCTTTTCCCAACGAACCACGACAAGTATGGCACCATGGACCAGCAGGGTTGGCAGAACATGAAGGCTTGGAACGTGAACGTTTCAGCCAAGCCGACCGCGAAATTAGGCGTAAGGCTTGATTACTGGAACTTCGCGGTTGCCGAAGAAGCAGACGGCTGGTATAACGCGGCCGGCGTTGGGACAGGAATACGCGGCTCTGGTTGCACAAGCTGCGACGACCAGATGGGCACTGAGGTTGACATCACTGTTGACTACAAGTATAGCGATGCAATCGGCATTCAGGCCGGAGTTTCCCGCTTCATGGCCGGAAAAGGTCTTGAAGACAGGGTTCAGGGTTTTAACATGACGACCGACGATACCGAAGACATGGATTGGATGTACGTGCAGTTGACGGCAAACTTCTAAGAATCTCTTAGAGGCTTGACGGATGATATATCCTTCTCTCCTCTCCCTTTATGGGAGAGGGTAGGG
>JBAQMW010000031.1:0-3600 GCA_049303155.1 Thermodesulfobacteriota bacterium
TTAGGAGACAAAGTAACGGCACATATCAAGAAAGTTTGGCCAAATCATCCTGTCAAAATTAAGTTTCAAATAAATAACTTCATGCTGTCATTTCTCGTGGAGGATGAAAAAGTAAAATATAAATCAAAAACAACCGAACAAAGGAGTGATGGTTTCCGGCAATTTATTTCTTTCTTACTGACTATTTCGGCAGAAAGCGCGACAAATCAACTTTCTAACTCATTGCTATTGTTGGATGAGCCGGAAACTCATCTGCATCCGCAAGCACAAGAGTATTTGAAAGACGAATTGATTAAGATAACGAGGAATGATAAAAATAACATTGTCTTTTTTGCTACGCACTCAAACTACATGATTGATAAGGATCACATTGAGAGGTGCTTCAGAGTTTCTAAACAAGTAAATCGCAAAACAAAATTAGAGAAATTTGAAGCGGGACAGAAATCCTATGCAGAAGTAAATTATGAAGTCTTCGATATCGTATCATCCGACTATCACAACGAGCTTTATGGATTTTTGGAAGATGTAGATAAAACAAAATTAGACATATTGCAAAAAACAAAAGAGTGGAAGAATAAGAAAACAAACAAAACTGAAGATGTTTCATTGGCAGAATATATCCGACATTCAATCCATCATCCTGAAAATACGCTCAATATGAAATTTACACTCGAAGAACTTCGAGAGTCGATAGTGAAACTACGCGAGCTGAAATACAGAAAGAAATAGTATAATGAAGTCGCCGCTAGAATTCCGTCCGTTTAAGCTCGGGCGTGGTGGGGCGGCTTTATTCGTCGGGGTTCGTTTGGTAAAGGTTCGGATTTCATTCAGGAGAAACAGCCAATCTTGCCTGAGGAAGCGAGAAACACCGCTCTGTCAGAACCACCCTACATCCTCATCATAACGCCTATGCCCCAACGCCTCTCCAACTCGTCATACTTAAGAAGGCTTTCTCCGTAGCCGTACCAATACTGAACAAAGGGATAAACATTGAGGCTCGGAATATCCATTGCCAGAGACGACTCCACGCTTCCCGCGTCGCTTCTCGTGCCTTTCCTTGCCTTTACGAAAAACCTCACTGGCAAGACGTTAACCTCGGCCGATAATTCCCCGTAGCCCTGATAATCTGTTATGTCTTTATTTTCTTCTCCTGCCTGAACTACCGGCCAGAGCTTCAAGGAGAAGATTAAAAAATCCTTCTTTGTTTTGTTATCAAAAGACGGTGGATTATAGGAAACCCTCTGCTCCACATAAACTCTGTTCCAACTCCTCGATTCCTCTCCACCCATGCCGTTGGATTCGTGCTCCACCCCGATAAGGGTTCTTCCCATGCCGAAGCCGTTTTCAACTGAAGAGCCTTCGCGGGCTTCCCAAAAGATTTCGGGATTATAATTGCTCTCCCTGAAGGGCGAGGACTTCTCGAATAAATCCCAAAATGATTTTTGCGTATAGCCGAAGTAAAAACCGTAATCGCTCGCCAACTTGACCTTGAAACTAATCTCGAACTTGACGTCCTTATTGTCGAGAACGATAAAATAAACGGGTTTATGACTTCGAAGGGTAATCTTTCCGTCGTCTGCCGCAAAGAGAGCGCGGCAATGAAGCATAAGCAAAAGCGTTGCCAAAAACAAAGGGTTTTTAATTATGCTTTGCATGATGCGTGGATAATACCATACGGCGGTTAAGATTGACAAGGAGAGGCAAAATTGATAGAGTAATGCGCTTGCGGTTTTTCATACAAACGGTCCCATCGTCTAGAGGCCTAGGACGTGGCCCTCTCAAGGCTGAAACACGGGTTCGAATCCCGTTGGGACCGCCAATGCTTCGCTGAAATAATTAAAGGGAGTTAGCTTAACGCTAATTCCCTTTTTTTATGGCCTCGAAACGAGATGCTGAAATGAGTCCGGCATGACGTTGACAAAAATCAAGACGCTTGGCCGCCTGATTTTTTTATTAAAAACGCGCCGAGTTTCTTGTCCATGACGCAGATGTGGTTCATGAACCACTCCGCCACCTTAACCCTGACTTCTTCCGCAAGCTTCGCGCTAATGCCTTTGCCGAGTTCGGCCTCGACGCGAGCCAGCTCCTCGATGAATACAATGTGCTTCTCCAGATGCGAAAGCGTATCCGGAAAACCACTCTCGTGCATGGCCCTTTCCTCGTCGTTAAAATGCACGACAACGTATTCATCCAGAAAATCCAAAAGCCTCGCGACCTCTTTCTTTTCCAGTTGCCCGTCCGTAGCCTCGCTCAAGGCGGATATCCTGTCCAGCAATTCCTTGTGCTGCTTGTCTTGCCAGAATACGCCTGTCTCAAGCGTTTTATCGAATATGATTTTCATTAACCCGTTCCGTCTCGCTTCGTGAAGTAATCGGGCAGTTTAACGTCATGCCCGGGACAACGTAGGGCAGCCCTCGCTGCAGCGAGCTACTCTCGGAACCATGAATCTTCTCACGACAATCACCCCTTTCATTATATCATTGTGCTTTCAATCCAGCTTCTGACGACCTTCCACGGCTTGGACTTTATCATGCCGAACATCCACTCGTAAAAATCCCCTATATCTTCGAGCCCCCGCACCACGTCGTAGTAACGGAGTATTATGCGCGGCTCCTTCTCGACCATCCTGTACCAAAGCCGCGGATGCCTGTAAGCGAGGGAGCCGAGTTTTGCCGCGAACATAAAGCCGGGATATAACTCGCTTCTTAACCGCTCGTCGTACTTGTTGAGCGGTGCGCCGTATTTTACGGCCTCCTCCAACACGTCGGCGGCCATCTGTCCGCTTTTTATCGCGTAATATATGCCTTCGCCGAGAAACGGGTCAACGAGATGCCCGGCGTCTCCGACAGCGAGCGTCCTGCCCTTCGTGAGATTTTTGAGGTCATCGTAAAAGGCCGGTATGGTCCAGCCGGACACGTCATTAACCTCGCAGCCCTTCAGAAGTTCGTGGTTCTTCAAAAAAGAATCGAAATATTCTTTTATCCCGCGGCCGGCCTTCGATATGTCGCAAGCCACACCCACGGAAAGAACCTTCTTTTTCGGGAATATCCACGCGTATCCGTAAGGCACAAAACCGAAATCTATGAAAACCTTCTCTTTAATCTTTTCGCCGAACGAATCCTTGTCGTAAGGTATGTCGCAGGTGAGAGCTACCGCGCCTTCCCTCGGATTCAAATCGAAAAACGTCTTGCTTATTCCCGCGCCGGCTCCGTCAGCAAAAGCCAAAAACTTGGACTTGAAAACCTTCCCGCCTTCACAAAAGGCCGTTACGCAGTCTCCTTCGTCCAGAACCCTCTCTACCTTAAGCCCCTCGATTACTTCCGCGCCCTCCTCCTTGGCCTTGGATAGAAGATAATTATCGAAGACCTCCCTCGACACGCTGTAACCGATGGGACGCTCGGACATGACGTCAAGACTTCGTTCGCCTTTAAAACTGAAAACCGTTCCGAAGATAACGTCCTCGACGACCGCTGAAAGATCTATGTTCAGGATATTGCAGGTCTTCAAAGACACGCTTCCGCCGCAAGGCTTTTTGCGGGGAAACTTCGCCTTGTCTATCGCGAGCGTCTTAACGCCGCCGGAGGCGAGCCTCATCGAGAG
>JBAQMW010000032.1:0-2620 GCA_049303155.1 Thermodesulfobacteriota bacterium
ATAAGCCTCGTTCAGTTAAGACTCAGAAAAGGCGCGTGCTCGCTCGACGACGCGGAACTCAGGCAACTTAACGGCTCGGAGCATTTGCTCTATGACGGAGGCGATAAACTTTCGAACGAAAATGTCAGGATATCGAGCGGCATATTCATGAGCGTTGATTTGCAGGGGGACGAGGGAAGCAACGTCATAGGCTACAAGTCCAAGAAAAACAGCCACGTCGTCGACCTTACGAAGAAAGATTATTACGAAATCCCCGATTTTTGGGAGCCGCTTTTTCGCAACAACAAGGATACCCTCATACTCGAGCCGGAGGAATTCTACATACTTTCGTCAAAAGAAAAGATACGCATACCCGTCGCCTACGCGGCCGAGATGCTTCCCTACGAGGCCGGGAGCGGGGAACTGAGAACACATTACGCGGGGTTTTTCGACCCGGGTTTCGGCTACGGGAATAAAGGCGAGGTAAAGGGCACAAAGGCGGTCTTGGAGGTGAGGGCGCACGACGTGCCTTTCATGATAGCCCACGGCCAGACCTTCTGTAAACTATTTTTCGAGCGCATGATGAGAGCGCCGTCGGTCGCCTACGGCCTCTCGATAGGCTCGTCTTATCAGTACCAGACCATTACTTTGAGCAAGCAGTTCAAAAAGAATCAATCCAAATAGGCGCTTTTACGGCGTGATATGACGCGCCGAATTCCTTCGTAATGTGATATACTTTTCATGCCATGGCAGACCCTAAAGAAGACAAAACTTCACCTTTAAAGGCCGAGATAGCCGGGCTTCTTTTTTTAGCCTTCGCTTTTCTTATCGGGTTGAGCCTCGTTTCCAGTCACGCCGGAACGTCCGGCGGATGGGTCGGGCTTATAGGAAATAACGTAGCGGCCGCGCTTTTCGTGACCATCGGCTATGGCGCCTACGTGTTCCCGGTTCTTTTTCTCGTCATCGCGTTCGAGTTTCTCGTGCGCCAGAGAAAGGGCATTGACTTTAGAATCAGCCTGCCGATAAGCCAGGTCTTCCTCATAATCGCCCTTTCCGGCCTCATAGCCCTCGTATCGGGCAACGACGCATCAGGCGGCATAGTCGGAGGGCTCGTGAGGGAACTTTCGGAAACCTACCTCGGATGGGCGGGCTCTTTCATCGTGCTCGTAACGATTCTTATAATTTCCGTCCGGCTCGGCACAGGCCTTTCCCTTGTTCAGCTTTCCGAGAAGATAATAATAGCTTCCGCCTTTATCGCGAAGACCGCGGCATCTCTTGTGAGCAAGGCGAAGGAAACCCGGCCTTCGGAAGAAGAAGGGGAAGAGGAAGAAGTTTCCGCGAAAACGCCGCGTAAAAAGCCGACCATCGTAACGGCCGCCGTTGCTTCGAGGTCCAAAAAGGAGGAAAAAGAAGGCGTACAGGATGAATTTCATTTTACCGGCCCGAAGGGCGCGTTCCGTCTTCCGGGCGTCTCGCTCCTCGACCCGGCCTCGAATAAGGGCGTAACGCTCGACAAGGAAACTCTCCTTGTCAATTCCAAGATTCTGGAGAGAAAATTATTGGACTTCGAGGTCCAAGGCCACGTTACCGAGGTTCGTCCCGGCCCCGTCGTTACCACCTACGAGTTCGAACCTGCGCCCGGCATAAAGGTAAATAAGATTACGAATCTCTCGGACGACATAGCCCTCGCCATGAGGGTGCACGCGGTGCGGATACTGGCTCCCGTGCCGGGGAAAGCCGTTGTCGGCATAGAAGTTCCTAATATGAAGAAGGAAGGCATATTCCTACGCGAGATTATCGAGAGCCCCACGTACGCGAAAAGCCACGCGGCGCTTCCCATGGCCCTCGGCAAGGACATCTCAGGAGAGCCTTTTGTAACCGACCTTGCGAAGATGCCGCATCTTCTCGTTGCCGGGGCGACGGGCGCGGGGAAAAGCGTTTCGATCAACGCGATAATCCTTAGCCTCCTTTTTAAGGCCACGCCTGAGGACGTAAGGTTTCTTTTCGTCGACCCGAAGATGCTCGAGCTTTCGCCATACGAAGGCATACCGCATCTTCTTACTCCGGTAGTGACCGACGTCAAGAGGGCGAACATCATGCTTAAGGGCGTCGTGACCGAGATGGAAAAGAGATACCGCCTCATGGCCGAGGTAGGAAGCAAGAACATAGAAAAATATAACGAAAGAGTGGCGGAAAAATCCAATGCGGCCGACAAGGAAGATAGAATAAAGGCCCTTAAAAAACTCCCTTACATAGTCGTGGTCATAGACGAGTTGGCTGATTTGATGATGACCGCGGGAAGGGACGTCGAGGAGAGTTTGGTCAGGCTCTCTCAGATGGCGCGCGCCGCCGGCATACACCTCATAGTCGCCACACAGAGGCCTTCGGTGGACGTCATAACCGGTCTTATAAAGGCGAACTTTCCCGCGAGGATTTCCTTTCAGGTTCCTTCAAAGACCGATTCGAGGACAATACTGGACTCTTCCGGCGCGGAGAGCCTCCTCGGACAGGGGGATATGCTTTTCATGCCGCCCGGCTCCGCGAAACTCATTAGGATACACGGCGGCTATGTCTCGGAAAAAGAAGTGAAGAGGGTTGCTGACTTCCTCCGAAAGCAGGGCAAGCCCGAATACCGCGAAGA
>JBAQMW010000033.1:0-2434 GCA_049303155.1 Thermodesulfobacteriota bacterium
ACCCCCATCTTTTTAAAAGCCTCGACAGTGGCGAGATTATCCTCGCCCTCAAGAAATCCCTCGACCTCCGTTATCCCGTCCGCAATCGAGCCGAACATGACCGCGCGATGGGAGATGGACTTGTCCCCTGGCACTGAAATGGAACCTTTGATGGAGGAAGCGGGGGGTATGGTTTTAATTTGTTTGTTCATATTTTTTAATATTTCCAAACAACTCTTCTAATTCTTCTGGTGTTATTTTTTGGGGATTATGCCAATTCCCATGTTTAAGACTCTTGTCTTTCCACGAAGCAGGCCTTACAGCCTCCCATTCAATATTCTTTTTGCCCACATCGCACCGTTTATTAGCGACTATATAACCTTTCAAGTTGGAGAAATTTTCTTCCTGTATACACCTATCCTTTTCTATGCACTCTTCTAATCGCTCTTTTTGACATAAAAACATCCGTTGACATTTCCAATTGTCAAGTTCATGCCCATCCTTAGGGTTTTGAATAAAAACTTTTCTACCTACTTTAATTTTTGTAAGAAAATCGGGAATTTTATAATAATACTTTTCCCGAACTCTATTCTTAATTTCCGAACGCTTCCATTCATCAATCTTATTCCTAGTAGTTGTATTATTTTTCTGCCGTATGATTACATTCCTTTTCTTTGGAAACCTCTCAAGAGCCTCAAGATAAGAAATCTTCTCTCCGACCCTCAACCAACCCTTCAAAATATATTTTTCACCTTCCTTTTCAACTTTCTTGCCTATGAAAACCACACAACTTCCCCTACTCACCCATTGTGCCCTTACCTTAGGCCTGCATATTCCCCATGTCGGGGGTTTTGAAAAATCAGGGTCTTTCCCTAAATCCTCGACGTTCTTCTTGTTATTGTTGTCGGCGTGAAATACGCAAACATAATGGCTTACACTATCATCAATTTTTATCGGCATATTTTGTATAAAAAAATCTAGGAATATCTGTTGTTGCGAGGAGCGATTTTGCAACGAAGCAATCTCTAATTTATTATTTTATTTAACAACGAGATTGCTTCGCTTCGCTCGCAATGACAATAAATACCCTAAACCGTTCGTCCTGAGCCTGTCGAAGGACGAAATATAATCTCCCTCTCCCCTCGTGGGAGAGGGATGGGGTGAGGGGGATTAAACTAACTTCACCACCCTCCCCAACCCCTCCCATCAAGGGAGGGGGAAATTCCCCTACCTCTTCAGCGAATCCCGCACCCTCTTCGCCCGCTCGAAGTCTTTTTGAACGAGGTCGGCGTTACTGTCCTTTATGTGTCCTTTAATCTCATCGAGCCTTTTCTGGAACTCGTCCAGAAGGCGAAGCACGGCGTCCCTGTTCATGAGGCAGATATCGCGCCACATCTCAGGCGAACTCGACGCAATGCGGGTAAAATCCTTGAACCCTCCGGCCGAATACTTAAGCACGTCTCCTGCCTTAATCCCTCCTGACCTCCCTTTGGAAAAGGGAGGAACCGTTTCTTCCATGTCGGCCACCGTATTAACGAGAGAGTACGCTATAACGTGCGGCAGATGGCTTACGGATGCGAGTATTATATCGTGCGCCTTTGCGTCCATGATTACGACTTCGCTTCCGGCAAGTTCCCATACCGCCTTTACTTTTTCTAACGCGCTATTATCTGTATTTGACGTCGGAGTGATGATGCACCTGCGGTTTTTAAAGAGGCCGCTGAATGCCGCCTCTGCCCCCGAATGTTCCGTGCCTGCTATGGGATGGGTGGCGACAAAGAACACGCCTTTTGGCATGAGAGGCTCGACGTCCCTTACAACCGCTTCTTTTACGCTCCCGACGTCGGTTACGATACAACCCTTTTTAAAATAAGGGGCCGCAGTTTTTATGACCTTAGCGATGCTCAATACCGGCACTCCGACGACGACGAGGTCGCTATCCTTGACTCCCTCTTTAACGTCCGTGGTGTATGAATCTATGATACCGAGCCTTTTAGCGGTCTTTAGATTCTCTATTCCCCGACCCACGCCGACGATAGTATTGCAGGCCCCCGCCTCTTTAAGAGATATTGCAAGAGAGCCGCCTATGAGACCGACGCCTATTATGGTGACTTTATTAAAGTGAATTTTTTTCAATAGTCCCCCTCACCCTACCCTCTCCCCCCTGGGGAGAGGAAGAAAGAGACAACCCCCGGATTCTGTCATTCCTGCGGTGTCGGGGTACCCACGTGGTACCCATCCGAAGGATGGGTCGGCATGGGTCGCGGGAATCCAGTTCTTTGTCTTTAAAATAAAAAAACTCCGGATTTTTTTCATCTACCCTAAAGGCTTCTCCCCACCGCCTTTGCGATTGCCCTGAGTTCGACCATGAGGTCGGCAAAGGTCTTTGGCTTCAACGACTGAGCCCCGTCGCAAAGGGCGTTTTCCGGATCAGAATGAACCTCTATCATGAGCC